>JAEZHQ010000569.1 GCA_023416455.1 Pseudomonadota bacterium
GCCCGACGCCGGGCCGTTGCCCAGGCCGCAGAAGCGCTCGCCCTCCGGCGGCGTCCGGCAATGCCCGGCGATGCGCCCCAGCTCGGCGACGCCGCCCGCCGCCACCAGCACCGTGTAGCCGCCGGCGGAGAAGCCCAGCGCGCCGATCCGCCCGGCGTCCACCCGCGGCCCCGTCTCCGGGTCGGCCAGAACGGCGTCGAGAGCGGCGGCAAGCTGCGCCGGGCGGGCGCGCAGCGCCGCCTCGGTCCCGGCATCGGCGTTGTCGTCGAAGGCGTTGCCGCGGTGGTGGACGGACGCCACCACATAGCCGCGGCGGGCCAGCACCAGCGCCGTGCCGGCGTGGCTGAGGGCACTCCCGCCCGAACCGTGGGAGATCACCACCAGCGGGTGCCGCCCCTCGGCCGGCGGGGCGTCCTCGGCCACCGTCAGGGTATAGGGGCCGCGACGCACGGGCCGCGCCGGCGCCGCCGTCGGGTACCACAGGACCAGCACGCCGGAGCCGCCGCGCACCGGGTCCGCGTGGAGCAGCCGGCGCATGCCGACCTCCGCCCGGGCGTCCCCCGCCACCGCCAGGCCGGCGGCGGCCAGAAGGAGCGCAACCGCCGCAGCCCGCATCCCCCGAAAGGGATGGAGGCGTGTCCGGCCGGTCACGCCCTGTGACATTTCATCGCACATCCTTTGCGCAGCGCCTCCCGATGAACCGGATAAATTGACAGCGATAATCACTCGCAGTTATAAGCTCAGTGCAACTGCCAAGCCAACCAACACCGCGGGGGCTCATGTACGTCTGCATCTGCCATGCGCTGAACGACAAGAAGGTCAAGCAGGCCCTTGAGAACGGCGCGCGGACGCCAGCCTCCGTTTTCCGCCATTTCGAACGCCAGGTCCAGTGTGGGAAATGCGTCCCCATGATGCGGAGCATGGCCCAGGATCACTGCGCGAACCAATGCGCCGATTGCCACTCCAAGGCCGCCGCGGCGCCGGCACCGGCCAACAGCGACGTCTACGCCTACGGCGTCGCGGCGGAGTGATGCGGACGGTGCTGTGAAGGCGTCGTCCGCATCACCCCTTCGATCAATGCTATCGCATTGATCTGTCGGGTTTTACCGGCGGCGCTCCGTGCTCATGCGCCGCCGGCATGAGGAGCGGCCAGCCGCTCCCGGGCCATGCGGTCCGCCGCGAGGTGGGGCGGGACGCCGTCCCGCTCGGCACGGTCGAACACCGCCGCCAGCGTGCCCTCGATCCGCGCCACATGGGCGAAGGCCGCCGCCCGGTCATAGCCGCCGGGAGCCCGCTCGTGGTGGATGTTGATGAGCCCGCCCGCGTTGATGACGTAGTCCGGCGCGTAGAGAATCCCCCGCGCCGCCAGCGCCTCCCCGTACCGCTCCGCGGCCAGCTGGTTGTTGGCGGCACCGGCCACCACCGCCGCCGCCAAGCACGCCACCGCCTCGTCGTCGATGACCGCCCCCAGCGCGCAGGGCGCGAAGACGTCGGCCTCGACCGCGCGGATGGCGTCCACGGCGACCGGAACGGCGCCGAATTCGGCGACGGCGCGCGCGACGGCGGCGGGGCGAAGGTCGGCGACGAAAAGGCGCGCGCCCTCCCGGTGCAGGTGCCGGCACAGGTGATGGCCGACATGGCCCAGCCCCTGCACCGCCACCCTGACCCCGTTCAGGTCCGCGCGCCCCAGCCGCCGCCGCACCGCGGCGTGGATGCCCCGCCAGACGCCGAAGGCGGTGGCCGGAGAGGGGTCGCCACCACCCTCGGCAAGGCCGGCGACATGGACGGTCTCCTTGCGCACCTCGGCCATGTCGCGCGGGCTGGTGCCGACGTCCTCGGCGACGATGTAGCGCCCGCCCAGCCGGTCGACGGCGCGCCCCAGCGCCTGCATCAGGGCCGGCGTCTTCCGCGCGGGATCGGCCAGGACCACCGACTTGCCGCCGCCATAAGGCAGATCGGCCATGGCCGCCTTGAAGGTCATGGCGCGCGACAGGCGCAGCGCGTCGGTCAGGGCCGCCGGCTCGTCCGGATAGTCCCGGCAGCGGCAGCCGCCCAGCGCCGGGCCGCGCCGCGTGTCGTGGAGGGCGATGATGGCCCGCAGGCCGGTGGCGGAGTCGGACGCGAACACGACCTGCTCGTGCCCGTCGAACCCCGATGCGCTGAACACAGGCATGAACAACCTCCGATTGTTCTTCCGGGACGGTCGGGACGGTCGGGGCGGCCGCGCTGCTGCGACAAAATGCCTCTGTTCTATGATTTTGGTTTTATTGACGAACGTCAATGGATCGGGCAGAACGTCGAACCACACAAAAAAATAAAGATAACATATAAAATCCGGGAGCGGAGCCAACCGCATCCCTGAGGGAACGCACCACGCAACAATGCGACTTCGGACGCCGGGTGGACCTTGCTGTGGAAATGGCAAGCCTATCCGGTGGTTTTCTTTTCGGCGCTGCAGCGAAGACTGATTGCACCGCACCATGTTCGATCGGGATCTTTCCCGGACGCGCCATGTCCGGGACGCGACGAACGCCAGAGAGGTGCCGGCCGACCGACTCCGAAGCGATCCAGGAAGGGGAAGACCATGCGCCGCCGTCAACGGCAAGCCCACGACGCCCTGTGCCGCGACCATGTCCTGACCGCCGCCGACCGGCTCGACCGTCTGCGCAACGCGGTGGAGCGGTCCGGCCTCCAGGCGCGCGAGGAGATGGAGCGCGCTCTCGACCGGCTGCGCGGCCTCAGCAACCGGGCGACGGCCCGGATCGAGGCGGCCCACCTCGCCGCCGACGACACCTGGCCCTTCGCCCGCGCCGAGGCCGATCAGGCCATCGAGGAGCTGGTCCGTGGAATCGACGCGCTGGAGGACCGTCTCAAGCGCGCCGCCGCCTGAGCATCCGCCGCCGCCCGGGCATCCGCCGCCGGCGACGGCGCGCAGCGTTCCGGACGGGGGCGCGGAGGGCCGGGGCCGGGCGCTCAGCCCACGGTGGCCAGCCGGCGGGCCAGCTCCACCGCCGTCTTGACGCCCATCTTCTCGAAGACGTGGGCACGGTGAACCTCCACCGTGCGCATGCTGATGCCCAGATCGTCGGCGATGACCTTGTTCAGCTTGCCGGCGACCACCAGCTCCATGACCTGGCGCTCGCGCTGGGTCAGGGTGGCGAGGCGGGCGGCGACGCCGGCCTGCCCCGCCTCGCGGGCGCGCTGCTCGGCGTCGAAGGCCAGCGCCTCGATGATGCGGTCCACGAGGTCGTTGTCGTTGAACGGCTTCTCGACGAAGTCGCGGGCCCCCTTCTTCAGCGCCGACACCGCGATGGGCACGTCGCCGTGCCCGGTGAGGAACAGCACCGGCATGCGGCAGCCCAGGACGCGCAGCCGGTCGAACAGCTCCAGCCCGCTGATGCCTTCCATGCGGATGTCCAGCAGCAGGCAGCCGGTCATGCCCGGCGCGTAGTCCTCCAGGAAGGATTCGGCCGACGGCCAGGCGGCCACCGGCACATTGCGCGACTGGAACAGCCAGCTCAGCGCGTCGCGGATCGCCTCGTCGTCGTCGACGATGTGAAGCCGCGGCCCGCTCATCGCGCCGCCGCCGTGCAGGGCGCCGGGGCGACCGGCAGGGTGAAGGCGAAGACGGTGCCGCCGCCGGGCGCGGGCTCGAACCACAGCCGGCCCTGGTGGTGCTCGATGATGGACCGGCAGATGTTCAGGCCCATGCCCATGCCCTCGGTCTTGGTGGTGAAGAACGGCGAAAAGAGTTTTTCCCCATTTTCCGGCGAAATGCCACAGCCGTGGTCGCGGATCCGCGTCAGGACGATGGCGCCGCCCGGTGCCGCCCCGGCCTCTCCGGCGGCGGTGTCCATCGTCCCCGCCTCCACCGTGACCGCCAGCCGGCGCTCCGGGCCGCGGGCCTGCGCCATCGCCTCGATGCCGTTGCGCATCAGGTTGATGACCACCTGCTGCAACAGGATGCGGTCGCCCAGAACCGGCGGCACCGCGCCGGCCGCGGTCAGGATCAGCCGCACACCCTGCTGCTTGGCGTCGGCCTCCATCAGCGCCATGCAGTCCTCGACCACCCGCACCAGCGAGCAAGGCGCCACGTTGGGTTCGTTCTTGCGCACGAAGTCGTGGACCCGCCGGATGATCTGGCCCGCCCGCCGGGCCTGGGCCGCCAGCTTCTCCAGGGCTGCGGCCAGCTCGTCGCCCTGGACGGTGCCGGCGCGCAGCCGGTTGAGGCAGCCCGTGCAGTAGCTGGCGATGGCCGACAGCGGCTGGTTCAGCTCGTGCGCCAGGGTGGAGGCCATTTCGCCCATGGTGATCAGGCGCGCCGTCTGCTGGAGGCGCTCCTGCTGGCGGCGGGCCATCTCCTCGGCCCGCTTGCGCTCGGTGATGTCGAGCACCGACCCCATCCATCCGGTGTGGCGGCCGTTGGCGTCGATCAGCGGCGCCTCGTAGATCAGCGCGTCGAAGCGTTCGCCGTCGGCACGGCGGAAGCGCATCTCGAAGCCGTCCGGCGGCGCCTGGCCGGCCAGCACGGCGCGGAACACCGCCTCGGTGCGCTCCATCTCCTCCGGCACCCAGTAGGGCATCACCGGGCCGCAGCCGACCAGCTCCTCCGCCGACCAGCCGACCATCCGGCAGAAGGCCGGGTTCACGTAGATGATGCGGCCGTCCAGGTCGCGCGCCCGCATGCCCACGGTCAGGCTGTCCTCCATGGCCTTGCGGAAGGCGTGCTCGGCGCGCAGGGCCTCCTCCGCCCGGATGCGCCGTGCGATGTGGCGGCGCACCGCCCACAGGCTCCACAGCGCCGACACGGTCAGCGCGAAGATCGCCGCGACCAGGACGTTGCGCGCCACGTTGCCCTGGGTCTGGTGGACGGTGGCGACCAGGGTCAGCCCGTGCCCCGGCGGATCGAAGGCGACGGTGTGGCTGTGCCGCGGCTCCGGCACGGCGATGCGCGACTTCGATCCCAGGACCGCGCCGTAGGTGTCGACGACCTCAAGCTGGTAGCGCTGGGCGAACCACCAGGGCACGTGATGGGTCAGCATGGCCTCGATGGACAGAACGCTGGCCAGGACGCCCGCGAACTCCCGCCCCCGGAACACCGGGATCAGGATCTCGAAGGCGCTGTCCGTTCCCTCCAGCCGGTAGGAATCGGTGTAGGTGCGCCGGCCCGACGAGCGCGCGATCAGGAAGGCGTCGGCCCGCGGCGACGGCCCGAAGCTGTCGTCCATGGCGCGGTCCTCCGCCGCCGGCGGCTCGGTCAGGAGGGGCCGGCCCTGGCCGTCGAGCCAGACCAGCCGCTGGATCGCCGGGTTGGCGGTGACGACGTGGCGGGCCATGGCGGCGAAACGCCGCGCCTCCATGTCCTCGCGGCCGAGCGCCTCGGCGAGGTGCTGGAGCTTCTCCTCGTCGGAGGTGAGCTGGAAATGCAGGTTCTGCTCGACCCACAGCACGTCCTTGATGAGGGTGAGCGCCTCCTCCTCCCGCTCGCTGCGGTGGAGCAGCCACAGGAACACGCCGAGCAGAAGCACGACCAGGGCCATCGCGACGATGGGGGTGGCCTGCATGGGGCTGCGGTGGCCGAGGGCGCTGGCTTTGGTCATGGCCTGAAATCGCTATACGAACGAACCAATAGGGTTATTCCCACAGATACGGATTTCCACAATAGCGATCCGAACGAAACTATCGAACAATGAAGGATGATTACCGCGTGAGCAATCCGGCAAAGCAACAATCATTTGGAGGAGAGCCCCCACCATGAACATCGCGAAGCTCCTGTGCGCGGCGGCCATCGGCTGCCTGATGACGTCGTCGGTCGCCCTGGCGCAGAACCAGATCGTCATCAAGTTCAGCCACGTCGTGGCCCCCGACACGCCGAAGGGCAAGGGCGCGGAGAAGTTCAAGGAGCTGGCCGAGCAGCGCACCGGCGGCAAGGTCAAGATCGAGGTCTACCCCAACAGCCAGCTCTACAAGGACAAGGAGGAGCTGGAGGCTCTCCAGCTCGGCGCCGTGCAGATGCTGGCCCCGTCGCTGGCCAAGTTCGGTCCGCTGGGCGCCAAGGAGTTCGAGGTCTTCGACCTCCCCTACATCTTCCCGAACAAGGAGGTGCTGCGCCGGGTGACCGAAGGCCCGGTCGGCAAGCAGCTCTTCGAGAAGCTGGAGAGCAAGGGCATCATCGGCCTGGCCTACTGGGACAACGGCTTCAAGGTGATGAGCGCCAACAAGCCGATGATCAAGCCGGAGGATCTCAAGGGCCTGAAGATGCGCATCCAGTCCTCCAAGGTCCTGGACGCGCAGATGCGCACGCTGGGCGCCCTGCCGCAGGTGATGGCCTTCTCGGAGGTCTACCAGGCCCTGCAGACGGGCGTCGTGGACGGCACCGAGAACCCGCCGTCGAACATGTACACCCAGAAGATGCACGAGGTGCAGAAGCACGCCACGCTGTCCGACCACGGCTACCTGGGCTACGCGGTCATCGTGAACAAGAAGTTCTGGGAAGGGCTGCCGGCCGACGTCCGCACCGAGCTTGAAGGCGCGATGAAGGAGGCCACCGCCTACGCCAACGACATCGCCCAGAACGAGAACGACGTCTCGATGGCGCAGATGAAGGCTTCCGGCAAGACCCAGTTCCACGAGCAGACCAAGGAGGAACGCCAGGCCTGGGTGAAGGCCCTGCTGCCGGTGCACAAGGACGCCGAGTCCCGCGTCGGCAAGGACCTGATCCAGCAGATCTACAAGGAGGCTGAGGCGGCCGGCTTCAAGATGTAGCCGCGCCGGCGACCGCCGGACATCCGCCTCCGTTACCGCGTACCCCGCCCCACCCTCTCCCCTCCGGGGGAGAGGGTCGCCCGCCCCGCCCTCTCCCCTCAGGGGGAGGGGGTCGCCCGCTTTTTGCGGGCTCTTTCCCCGTGTGCGCCGGAGCCGCCGCCATGTTCATGAAAACGCTCGACCGGCTTGAGGAGGCGGTGATCGCCTTCCTCATGGCCGCGGCGACGATCATCATCTTCGTCGCCGTCGTCCACCGCTACGCCTCCGGCGTGCCGGTCATTCAAGACTACATCCTGCACTGGAACTTCGCCTGGGCGCAGGAGCTGTGCATCTACCTGTTCGTGTGGATGGCCAAGTTCGGCGCGGCCTACGGCGTGCGCACCGGCATCCACGTGGGTGTCGATGTGGTGATCAACCGCCTCGATGTCCAGACCCGCGGCAAGTTCATCGTCTTCGGACTGCTGGCGGGCGCCCTGTTCACCGGCACCGTCGGCACGCTGGGCACCAACTTCGTCTGGCACATCGGGCAGACCGAGCAGGTCTCGGCCGACCTGGAATGGCCCATGTGGATCATCTACCTGGCCATCCCGCTCGGCTCCTTCCTGATGTGCTTCCGCTTCCTCCAGGTGGCCTGGGCCTTCATCCGCACGGGCGAACTGCCGCACCACGACCACGGCCACGTCGAGGGTCTGGAGGAGGACACCACCGACCCGCAGCGCGCTGCCCAGGACGTCAACTGGTACGAGATGGACGACAACCTGCACCCGCATGACGTCGCCCACCACGAGGGCGGCAAGCCCCGCTCCGGGCCCAACGAGCCGAAGGAGAAGAACTGATGAGCGCCGCAATCATCTTCGGCCTGCTGCTGGCGCTTATGCTGACCGGCATGCCGATCTCCATCTCGCTCGGCCTGACGGTGCTGACCTTCCTCTTCACCATGACCGAGGTGCCGATCCAGGCGGTGGCGCTCAAGCTGTTCACCGGCATCGAGAAGTTCGAGATCATGGCGATCCCGTTCTTCATCCTGGCCGGCAACTTCCTGACCCACGGCGGCGTGGCGCGCCGCATGATCAACTTCGCCACCAGCATGGTCGGGCACTGGCACGGCGGCCTCGGGCTGGCCGGCGTGGTCGGCTGCGCGCTCTTCGCGGCGGTGTCGGGCTCCAGCCCGGCGACGGTGGTGGCCATCGGCTCCATCGTGCTGCCGGCGATGGTGGCGCAGGGCTTTCCCGCCCGCTTCGGCGCCGGCGTCATCACCACCTCGGGCGCGCTGGGCATCCTGATCCCGCCCTCCATCGTGATGGTGATGTATTCGGTCGCCACCAGCGGCACCGCCCATTCCGCCTCGGTCGGCCAGCTCTTCATGGCCGGCGTCGTGCCCGGGCTGATGCTGGCCTCGCTGCTGGGCGCGGTGACCTGGTACCGGGCGCGCAAGTTCGGCTACCCGCGGCTGCCCAAGGCCAGCCTGGCCGAGCGCCTCGCCGCCTTCCGCGAGGCGGTCTGGGGCCTGCTGCTGATCGTCGTCGTCATCGGCGGCATCTACACCGGCATCTTCACGCCGACCGAGGCCGCGGCGATGAGCGCCGTCTACGCCTTCATCGTCGCCGTCTTCATCTACAAGGACATGCCGCTGCGCGGCGTGCCCAAGGTCCTGCTGTCGTCGGCGAACATGTCGGCGATGCTGCTCTACATCATCACCAACGCGGTGCTGTTCTCCTTCGTCCTGACCTCGGAGAACATCCCCCAGGCCATCGCCGACATGATCGTCCAGCAGGGGCTCGGCGTCATCACCTTCCTGCTGGTGACGAACCTCCTGCTGCTGGCGGCCGGCAACTTCATGGAGCCGTCCTCCATCGTGCTGATCATGGCGCCGATCCTGTTCCCGGTGGCCGTGAAGCTGGGCATCGACCCGGTGCATTTCGGCATCCTGATCGTGGTGAACATGGAGATCGGCATGTGCCACCCGCCGGTCGGCCTGAACCTCTACGTCGCCTCCGGCATCACCAAGATGGGCATCACCGAGCTGACCATCGCCGTCTGGCCCTGGCTGCTGGCCATGCTGGGCTTCCTGGTGCTGGTCACCTACGTCCCGGCCGTCTCGCTGTGGCTGCCGCGCACGCTCGGCATGATGTGATGCGGACGGCGTTCGGGGGGCGTCCATCGCGGGCGCTTCCCGAACGCCCGCGCGTCAAGCCCGGCCGCTCCCCCTTCACCGGAAGCGATCGCTCCGATCACATAAATTCGTTATTCCCGATGGCCGCTCCGTCCTAGCCTTGCTTCCTCGCGGACGCATCCAGGGAGAGCGGCCATGCCGGTTCAGACGGTTCTGACGCAGCGGCTGGGAATCAGCCATCCGATCATCCAGGCGCCGATGGCCGGCGGCGGCGACACGGCGGAGCTGGTGGCCGCCGTCGGCGAGGCCGGCGGCATCGGCTTCATCGGCGCCGCCTACCTGACCCCCGCCCAGATCGCCGAGCGGGCGCGGGCGGTCCGCGCCCTGACCGCCCGCCCCTTCGGCATCAACCTGTTCGCCCCGCTGCCGCAGCCGTCGCCGCCGGATCCGGCTGCGGCGGTGGCGCGCGTGGCGCCCTACCACGCGGAACTCGGCCTTGCGGAACCGGCGGCCCCCGCCGCGGCCACCGACGAGGCCGCCGGCGTCCACTTCGCCGCGCAGGTCGCCGCGGCTCTGGACAGCGGCGCCGCGGCCTTCAGCTTCACCTTCGGCATTCCGCCGGCCGCCACGCTGGAGGCCATCAGGGCGCGCGGCCTGCTGCTGATCGGCACGGCGACGACGGTGGAGGAGGCCGTCGCCGTCGAGCGGGCCGGGATGGAGGCGGTGGTCGCCCAGGGCGGCGAGGCCGGCGGGCACCGCGGGACCTTCGCCGGCGAGGCCGAGGCCGGCCTCGTCGGGACCATGGCGCTGGTGCCGCAGGTGGCGGACGCCGTGCGCCTGCCGGTCATCGCCTCCGGCGGCATCATGGACGGGCGGGGACTCGCCGCCGCGCTGGCGCTGGGCGCCTGCGCCGTGCAGATGGGCACCGCCTTCCTGACCTGCGACGAGGCCGGCGCCCCCGACGCCCACAAGCGGGCCATCCTCGCCGCCCGCGAGGACCAGACCCGGATCACCCGGGCCTTTTCCGGGCGCCCGGCGCGGGGGATCGTCAACCGCTTCATGACCGAGGTCCCGGAGGAGGCGATCCTGCCCTTCCCCCTCCAGAACGCGCTGACCCGGCCGCTGCGGACCGCCGCCGCGCAGCAGGGCCGTGCCGAATTCCTGTCGCTGTGGGCCGGCCAGGGGGTGCGCCTGGCGCGCCGGCAGCCGGCGGCGGCCCTGGTCGCGCGCCTCACCGCCGATTGCGAGGCGGTGGTGGCCCGGCTGTGCGGCCGCTGACGGGGCGCGCCGCCGCCCCTATGCCGCCCCTAGAGTTCCGTGCGTTTAATCTGAAACGCACGAAACTCCAGGCTTTTGTTTTGCGAGCGGATTCACGCTTCAAATCGATTCCGATTTTACGCGATCCGCTCTATCACGCCTCCTCGGCGCTGACCCGGTTGCGGCCGGCGCGCTTGGCGGCGTAGAGCGCCTGGTCGGCGCGGCGGACCAGGGCCGGCAGCGGCTCGCCCGGCCGGTACTGGGCGGCTCCGATGGACAGGGTCACCGTGCCGTAGGAGGCGTTGCGCGAGCGGTTGACGATCTGCCGCGAGCCGACGGTGGCGCGCACCTGCTCGGCCAGGGTGAGGGCGTTGGCCAGCGCGGTGCGCGGCAGGATGATGGAGAACTCCTCGCCGCCGTAGCGGGCCGCGGTGTCGCGGCCCTTGATGCATTCGGTCAGCGCCCTGGCGACCAGCTTCAGCACATGGTCGCCGACGAGATGGCCGTGGGTGTCGTTGAAGCGCTTGAAATGATCGATGTCCACCATCAGCAGGCACAGCGGCAGCCCGTCCCGCGCCACCTCCGCCGCCGCATCGCCGAGGGCCTGGTCGAAGGCCTTGCGGTTGGCGATCCCGGTGAGCCCGTCGGTCATCGCCTCGCGCCGCGCGGTGTCGAGGTTGACGCGCATCTCGGCGAGCTGCTGGCTGGAATCGATGAGCTGGGTCTGGAGCCGGGTCTGCCGGTCCGCGATGGCCGTGGTCTCCGCCGCGACGGCGGCGATCA
Organism: Pseudomonadota bacterium; assembly: GCA_023416455.1. Lineage (GTDB taxonomy): Bacteria > Pseudomonadota > Alphaproteobacteria > Azospirillales > Azospirillaceae > Azospirillum. The sequence goes on from JAEZHQ010000569.1 coordinate 10,919, forward strand.
TGGCGCGCAGCTCCTCCATCGTCAGGGGCTGGTCCAGCTCCCCCCGGAATCCGGCCAGCGTGTGGCCGTAGCGGTCGGTCTCCGAACCGGCGGCGCCGAGCTGGTCGAGGATGCGGGCGAGCGCGCCGCGCGCCCTCTCCGAGGTCTCGCGGATGGCCTGGGCCTCGGAATCCAGCGTGAAGAAGCGTCGGAACAGGTCGTCGCAGTGGGGTTGCGACAGGACGGTGCCGTCACGCTGGGATAGGTCGATGGCGCGGGTCAGGTCGGGATTCTGTCCGCCGAAATAGGCGTACCAGAGCGTGAAGTTCTCCGGATTCGGGGCAAGCCGGCCGGCCAGCATGCGCTCCATGGCCCGCGCCGCAATCTCGCCGGCCTTCTCGAAATCGTCGGTGCTGGCCAAGGCGTCGGCCCCCTGCTGGTTCGGGGGCGACGGTAGCGCGACAAGCAGGCGGCCGGCAAGCGTCCTCGTCGCCGATCCTCCCGCCGCCACCGCCCGTCAGTTGCACTGACCGACCGACCGCTCGGCGCAGACGCGCTTGCCGTCGACCCAGATCGCCCCCGACAGGTCGGCCTGGCGCAGGTCGGCGCCGGCCAGCCGGGCGCCGGTGAAGTCCACCTTCACCAGCGTCGCGTTGACCAGCTTGGCGTTGCGCAGGTCGGCGTCGCGCAGCGAGGCGCCGGTCAGGTCGGCCCGGGTCATGTCCGCCTCGATCAGGCGCGCCCCGTCCAGCTTCACCCCCGCCATGTTGGCGCTGACGAAGCGGGCGCGGTAGGCGTCGGCCCCGCTCAGCGTGGCATCCTTCAGCGTGGCGCGCTGGAAGGAGGCATCGCGCAGCATGGCGTCGGCCAGCGATGCCCCGGTCAGGTCGCGCCCGTCGGACTCGCAACGGCGCCAGTTGACCTTCTCCTGCGGCGGATCGGTGCATTCGGCCAGCGCCGCGGCGGGGGCGAGGACGGCGGCAATAGCCGCAAAGGCGGCAAAAATTGTCGTCTTCATGCGCCAAGACATAAGGTGGTGGGTGGCGAATGCCAAACTGGAAATCCGTCCGGTCAGGAGGTTTTTTCCGACGGGCGCCGGATCGGGCGCCCGGCCTGCGGCGGAAACGGCAGTTGGGCATGCTCCGCCGCCAGGTCGGCCAGCGTCCCGGCCACCGCCGGCGGGAAGGGCATGGCGCGGCGTTCGGCCAGATCCACATGGACCAGCATGATCTCCGCGGTGGCGGCGAGGAAGCCGTCCTCGGCGTGGACCATCTCGTGGAACAGGTGCAGGCGCTTGCCGTCGGCCCCCAGGACGCGCGAGGCAAAGCGCAGCCCGTCCCCCGCGGTGACCTCGCGCGCGTAGGTCAGGTGCGCCTCGACCACGAACATCGACCGCCCCTGCCCTTCGGCGTAGGCCCGGCCGATCCCGACATGGTCGAGCACCGCGTCGGTGGCGTGGTCGAAGGCGAGCAGGTAAAAGGCCACGTTCATGTGGCCGTTGTAGTCGATCCACTCCGGGCGGACCGCCTCGCGGTGAAGCTCGAGGGGGGCTGGCTGGCTCATGGTGCCAGGGTAAGCGAAACCGCGGCCCTTTGGGAACCCGTCCGTGGCCCCCGGGGCGGGCGCCCGGCCGGGCCGCTCCTCACAACGGCAGCAGCCAGGGCACCAGCGTCACGCTGACCGCCATCACGATCAGGGTGAAGGGCACGCCGACCCGCACGAAGTCGGCGAAGCGGTAGTTGCCCGGCCCGATCACCAGCGTGTTCACCGGCGATGACACCGGGGTCATGAAGGCCGCGGAGGCGGCCAGCGCCACGATCATGGCGAAGGGATAGGGCGAAGCCCCCATCTCCTCGGCCACCGCCAGGGCGACCGGGGCCATCAGCACCGCCGTCGCGGTGTTGGAGATGAACAGGCCGAACAGGGCGGTGACGGCGAACAAGCCGGCGAGGACGGCGTGGGGGCTGGCGTCCCCGACCACGCCGAGCAGGGCGCCGGCGGCGAGATCGACGCCGCCGGTCCGCTGCAACGCGATCGAGAAGGGCAGCATCCCGACGATCAGCACCAGGCTCTGCCAGTGGATCGACCGGTAGGCGCTGTTGAAGTCGATGCAGCGCAGAAGCCCCAGCAGCAGGCAGCCGATCAGCGCCGCCTGCACGTTGGGGACGGCCCCTGTGACCATCAGGCCGATGGTCACCGCCAGCGCCAGGAGCGCGTGGGGCGCGCGGGCCGCCGCCGGGACGACCTCGTCCAGCTCGGCCGGCAGGTTGAGGACGATCATGTCCTTCGAGGCCGCCTGGAGGCGGCGGACCGCCTTCCACGGCCCGATCAGCAGAAGCGTGTCGCCCAGCTTCAGCCGCTCGTCCAGCAGGCTCGTCTTGAAGGTGGCGGTCCCGCGCCGCAGCCCGACGACGTTCAGCTCGTATTCGGAGCGGAAGCGGCACCGCACCACGGTCTTGCCGATGAGCGTCGAGGTCGGCGGGATCATCACCTCGGCCATGCCGATTTCCTGCGAATGGTCGAGGAAATAGGTGCCGGTGAGCGGAAGCTTCTGGAGCTGGAAGCGACGCCCGACCTCGTCGATGTCGATGGTCGGCGCGAACAGGTCGAGGAACAGCACGTCGCCGGCGTGCAGCTCGGTCCGCGCCGTCGGGCGGACCATATGGTGGCCGAGCCGGCCGTTGCGCTCGATGGCGACGATGTTGACCCCCGACGTGCCGCGCAGGTCGAGTTCCTCCAGGGTCCGGCCGATCAGCGGCGAGCCGGGGGCGACGCGCAGCCGGTACTCGCGCTCGACCAGGCCGTACTCCTGAATCCAGTCGGCCAGCCGCGGCCGGCTGGGGGGTGCGGAGCGGTCGCGGGTCGCCGCCGTCAGCCAGCGGCGCGCGAAGATCATGTAGCCGATGCCGAGCACGAGCAGAGGCAGGCCGAAGGGCGTGATGCTGAAGAAGTGGAAGCCGTCGTAGCCGCGGCGGACCAGCTCGCTGTTGACCACCAGGTTGGGCGCCGTGGCGACGAGCGTCATCATGCCGCTGAGGAGCGCCGCGACGCTGAGCGGCATCATCAGCCGCCCCGGCGCGATGCGGGCGTTCTGCGCGATGCGCAGGACGACGGGAATGAAGATGGCGACGACCCCGGTGGAACTCATCACCGACCCGATGCCGGCGACGATCAGCATCAGCAGCGCCAGAAGCCGCGTCTCGCTGCGCCCGGCGCGCGCGATCAGCCAGTCGCCGAGCCGCTGCGCCACCCCCGTCCGCACCAGCCCCTCGCCGATGACGAACAGCACGGCGATGAGCACGACGTTGGGGTCGCTGAAGCCGGCCAGCGCCTCGCCCATGCTGATCACGCCGGTGAAGGGCAGGACGGTGATCATGATCAGCGCCACGGCGTCCATGCGCGGCTTGTTGACGGAAAACATCGCCACGGCGGCGGCGAGCATCAGCAGGACGATGGCAAGATCGGAAATCATTCTCTTCGAAATCGATCGGGGGGCGGGGGCGCGATGCTACGGCATGGCCGGCCGGCTGGAAAGCCCACGGCGGCGCCCCGCTCCCGCTTGCGGGGGACGGGACGCCGCCGTGGGCAGCGGAATCGGACGGCGGGTTTGAACCGAAGGCGTTTGTGGACGCCACAAACGCCTTCGCCATCACACCGGCTTCGCCGTCACACCGAGAAGTATCTGGCCCGGGGATGGTGCAGCACGATGGCCGAGGTGCTCTGCTCCGGATGGAGCTGGTGCTCGTCGGACATCTCCACCCCGATGCGGCCGGCGTCGAGCAGCGTCAGGAGCTGTTCCTGGTCGGCGAGGTTCGGGCAGGCCGGGTAGCCGAAGCTGTAGCGGCTGCCGCGGTAGCCCTGCTGGAGCAGCTTCTCCTTGTCGCGGCTGTCCTCGGCCCCGAAGCCCAGTTCGGCGCGGATGCGGGCGTGGACGTATTCGGCCATGGCCTCGGTCATCTCCACCGACAGGCCGTGCAGGTAGAGATAGTCCTGGTAGCGGTTCTCCGCGAACCAGTCGCGCGCCACCTCCGACGCCTGCTGGCCCATGGTGACGACCTGGAGGCCGATGACGTCGCGCTCCGGGTCGTCCACGTCGCGCAGGAAGTCGGCGATGCACTCCCCGTCCTCCTTGCCCTGGCGCGGCAGGGTGAAGCGCGCGGCCTCGGTGGTGCCGTCCCCGGCGAACAGGATCACGTCGTTGCCCTCGGCCGCCGCCTTCCAGTAGCCGTAGACCGCCTGGGGGCGCAGGATCTCCTCGGCGGCGGCGATCCGCAGCATGCGGTCGAGCACGGGGCGAAGCTCCCGCTTCGCCCACTCCTTGAACTCCTCGAAGGACTTGCCGTCCTTCCGGTAGCCCCACTGGAGCTGGTAGAGCATCCGCTCGTTGAGGTAGGTGACCAGGGTCTTCAGCGGCACATGCTCGATGACCTTCGGCCCCCAGAAGGGCGG
>JAEZHQ010000017.1 GCA_023416455.1 Pseudomonadota bacterium
GCGCCGGCCCAGGCCAGCGCGCTTTCCGCCCCCGCCGGAACGGCCCCGGCCGGCACCGCCACCCCGACGATGGCGACCAGCGCCCCGGCGACCCCGACCCGCTCAAGGCCGGGCTGCACGCGCGCCACCATGGGATCGCCCTGCCGGCGCAGCGCGCCGGCGGTGGCCGACGGGATGATCCGGCCGCCCATGGCCAGCATCAGCAGGCCGACCAGATGGAGGGCGAGCAGCGTGCCGGCCCGGCCGCCGCCGGCGCCGCCCCACCAGACCAGCGCCTCGGCCAGCGCGAAGCCGCCGATGAGCGGGCCGAAGACGGCGTTGTGGCCGCTTCCCGCGGCGCGCAGGAAGGGAACCCCGGCCAGCACGAACAGCACCACCGGATAGGCCAGCGCCACCGGCGCCACCACGGCGGGCGGCAGGCCGCCCAACACGGCCAGCCGCCCGGCCAGCCAGGCCGCGAAGGCCAGCCACAGGGCCGCGCGCGACGGCCGGGTCAGCAGGAAGCCCCCGACCACCGCCAGGGCGTAGCCCATCAGCATCTCGTGCGCGTGCAGGGCGGGGGTCCAGCCGAGGCCGAGCCAGCCGAAATACCCCGCCACCCACAGCGGCACGCTGAGCGCCCCGTAGAGCGCCGCGGCCGGAAAGAACAGGCGGTGCCCGAAGGGGCGTCGGGGCGTGGAGGGAACGAAGGAGGCCATCGCGGGTCTCGTCGTCGCTGGCCCGGGCGGCGGCGGACCCGGGAGGTGGATGGGGACCCCTCCACCACGACCGGCCGCGGAGCAACCGGCCTCACCGCCCCGCCGCGGCGGCTTTCCGGTCGGACGCGCGAGGGCGGGGCAGGACGGTATCCATTTCGGCAGTGCGTGCCGTTCATGTGCATTCTTGCGCGCCGGCGGCGCAAGGCGCAAGGAAGTCCCCACACCATCCAACGAGAGGACCAGACCCATGCGCGCCGTCGGTTTCAGGGAATCGCTGCCCATCGCCGCCGAAAGCTCTCTCGTCGACCTCGACCTGCCCCGGCCGGAACCGCAGGGCCGCGACCTGCTGGTCGGGATCAAGGCGGTGTCCGTCAACCCGGTGGACGTGAAGGTGCGCCTCAACGCGCCGCCGGAGCCCGGCGCGGTGAAGGTGCTGGGCTGGGACGCCGCCGGGGTGGTCGTCGCGGCCGGGCCGGAGGCCACGCTGTTCGGGCCGGGCGACGCCGTCTTCTATGCGGGGGCGATCGACCGCAGCGGCACCAACGCCGAATTCCATCTGGTCGACGAGCGGATCGTCGGCCCCAAGCCCGCCTCGCTCGACTTTCCCGAGGCGGCGGCCCTGCCGCTGACCGCCATCACCGCCTGGGAGGCGCTGTTCGACCGGCTGGATGTCCGCCGCCCGGTGCCGGGGGCGGCCAACGCGCTGCTGATCGTCGGCGGCGCCGGCGGTGTCGGATCCATCGCCATCCAGCTCGCCCGCCGGCTCACCGACCTGACGGTCATCGCCACCGCCTCGCGGCCGGAAACCCGCGACTGGTGCCGGGAGCTGGGCGCCCACCATGTGGTCGATCACCGCCGGCCGCTGGCCGCCCAGGTGGCGGCGCTGGGCATCGGGGCGCCGGCCTTCACCTTCTCGACCAACGACACCGGAACCCACCTGCCGGACATCGCCGCCCTGATCGCCCCCCAGGGCCGGGTCGCGCTGATCGACGACCCCAAGGGGCTCGACGTCATGGTTCTGAAGCGCAAGAGCGTGTCCCTGCATTGGGAGTTCATGTTCACGCGGCCGCTGTTCGGCACCGTGGACGTGCTGGCCCAGCACGAGCTGCTGCGCGAGGTGGCGCGGCTGGTCGATGCCGGGACGCTGCGCACCACCCTGACGGAGGTCGTCGGCGCCATCCGCGCCGACACGCTGAAGCGTGCCCACGCCCTCATCGAGAGCGGCCGGGCCAGGGGCAAGATCGTGCTCGCCGGCTTCTGATCCCAGGGCCGGACAGTCCTGACGTCCGGCGGCGGCGGGGGCGGCGGCGGGGGATTTCCCCGGCTTGCGCCCTCGCGCGTCTTGCCTTTTGGCCGGCGCCCCGTCAGGTTGCGGACGGTGCCGTCAGGCGGAGGGAGCGCGATGGACCGGGTCGAGGAAGCGGTGCTGAATGCCTTGCGCGCGGTGGTCCCGGCGTGCGACCCGGCGTCCCTCGCCCCCGACCGCCCATTCCGCGACCAGATGGAGTTCGACTCCATCGATTTCCTGAACTTCGTCATGAAGCTGGAAACCATGCTGGACATCCGGGTGGCGGAGCCGGACTATCCCAGGCTGATCACCCTCGACGGCTGCCGCGCCCACCTGGCGGCGCTCGCCGCCCAATCACCGGCCTGACCCGCCGGCCCGGGGCCGCCGGGATTCCGGCCCGCGGACGGCCGGCCGGGAGCGCCCAGGGGTTGGGCGTGCGGCCCGGCCGTGTTATGGGAAGGCGCCGTTCCCATCCCCATGCCGTTCCCCGAGGACACAACGCCCATGCGCCCGGTCAAGATCGCCCCGTCCATCCTCTCCGCCGATTTCGCCCGGCTGGGCGAAGAGGTGCGCGCCATCGATGCGGCGGGCGCCGACTACATCCACATTGACGTGATGGACGGGCATTTCGTCCCGAACATCACCATCGGCCCGGCGGTCGTGAAGGCACTCCGCCCGCACACCGCCAAGCCCTTCGACGTCCATCTGATGATCGCGCCGGTCGATCCCTACATCGCCGGCTTCGCCGAGGCCGGCGCCGACATCATCACCGTCCATCCGGAGGCCGGCCCCCACCTGCACCGCACGCTTCAGCTCATCAAGTCCTTCGGCCGCAAGGCCGGCGTGTCGCTGAACCCGGCGACGCCGGTGGAGGCCGTCCAGCATGTGCTGGAGGACGTCGACCTGGTGCTGGTGATGACGGTGAACCCCGGCTTCGGCGGCCAGAGCTTCATCGCCAGCCAGCTGCCCAAGATCCGCGAGCTGCGCCGGCGCATCGACGCGCTGGGCCGACCCGTCGACCTCCAGGTCGACGGCGGAATCAACGACGAGACCGCGCGCATCGCGATCGAGGCGGGGGCCGACGTGCTGGTCGCCGGCACCGCCACCTTCACCGGCGGGGCGGAGCGCTACGCCGGGAACATCCGCGCGCTGCGCGGGTAAGCGCCGCCGCTCCCCGCCGCCGCCGCGAACCGCCCTAGAGTTTCGTGCGTTTAATCTGAAACGCACGAAACTCCAGGCCTTTGTTTTGCGAGCGGATTCACGCTTCATATCGATTCCGATTTTACGCGATCCGCTCTATTGCCGCGCCGTCGGCATGCCGGAACCGGCCAGCGCCTGCGCCTGCTGGAGATGCTGCTCCAGCGTCGGCAGGGCCTCCACGGCGAACTCGCGGAAGGGCTGCATGCCGGGATCGGTGGAGGTGCGCGCGCCCTCGAACAGGCGGATGGTCTCCTGGTGCGCGGTCACCTGGTCGCTCAGGTACTGGCGGTCGAACGCGCTGCCGGACAGGCCTCGAAGCTGGGTCAGCATCTGCTGCTGCTGCGCCGTCGGGGCCGGCTGCGGCTCGATGCCGTGGGCGCGGGCCAGGCTCATGAGCCGCTGGTTGGCCAGCGTGTGATCCTGGACCATCCGGCTGCCGAAGGCGCGGACCTGCTCGTTGGCGGCCTTGTCCATGGCGAGCCGTCCGGACTCGATCTCGAAGACGCCGCCGGAGGCGGCCTGCTGGGCGAAGCTGGCGGCCGTGCTGGCCTCGCCCAGCGTGGTGACCTTGCCGGCCGCCGACGAGGTGGTGTCGGCGATGCCGGCCGCGGCGCCGGCGGCCGGTGCCGCCTGGGGCGTGGTCGTCTGCGCCGACGCGGCCGTGCCGGCAAACGGAAACGCCAGCGCCACGGCGGCGATCGCCGCGGTCTTGGCAACATTGCGCTTCATCGTGATCTCTCTCCTGCTTCGGCTTTGAGCATCGACGGGCGCCCCGACAACATGGGGTCATCCGCAAAGGTTCCTCCGCCGGGCAGAACCAATCGTCGCACAAAGCGTTATGGCTCATTGGGAAGAGGGTCCCGCAACAGCAGGGAGAGATTGGTTATGGGTATCCTTTGGACGATCATCATCGGATTCCTGGCCGGAGTCGTCGCCAAGTTCCTGATGCCGGGCCGGGATCCCGGCGGATTCATCATCACCACGCTGCTCGGCATTGCGGGCGCCTTCGTCGCCACCTACCTGGGCGAGGCGATCGGCTGGTACCGGGCCGGCGAAGGGGCCGGCTTCATCGGGGCCATCGTCGGCGCGGTCATCATCCTGGCCATCTACCGCATGGTCGTCGGCCGCCGGACGACCGTCTGATTCCGTTGCGCCGCCACGGGCGCGCGGCGCCTCCTCCGGACCGGCGGGGAGCCATCCTGCGCTCCCCCGCCCCCCCGCGGGGGAGAGCAGGACGGGGTCAGGGCAGGACGGGGCCAGGGCAGGATGGGGAAAAGCCGGCGCAAGGGCGCGCCGGCAGCGGGAGCGCGCGGCGCCCCCCGTGCCGGGGACAGGCGCAGGGATCAGGCCAGCGCGACCGGTGTCGGCATGAACACCGCGCGCGAGATGGCGGCGCGGATGGCCTCGCCGGTGAAGGGCTTGCGGACGATCTGGCCGAGATGGCGGGCATCCGCCTCCTCCAGGTCGCCGTCGAAGGCGGTGACGAAGATGGTGCGCAGCGCGCGCGTCTGGCGCAGGCGGCGGGCGATCTCCACCCCGCTGTCGCCGTCGGCCAGCCGAACGTCGAGCAGGGCCAGCGTCGGCCGCTCGGCCTCCAGCAGTTCCAGCGCCTGTCGCTCGTTCGCCGCGGTGCCGCAGACCACATGGCCCATGTCGGCGACGACGGAGCCGATCTCCATGGCCAGGATGGGGTTGTCCTCGACCACCATGACCCGCTGGGTCAGCGCGGAACGCACCTTTTCGCGCGCCTGGCTCAGCCGGTCCGCGGCCTCCGCGGGGGTGATCTGGAGGACCTGCGCGGCCTCGGCCGGCCCCAGCCCCTCAAGGGTGCTCAGCAGGTACATCCGCCGCTCCCCTTCAGGAAGCCGGGCGAGCGCCCGCTCGATGGGGTGGGGTGACGGCGACGGCCGCCCCTCCCCCTCATCGTCGAACAGAAGATTCAGGAGCGCGTAGAGCGGCACCCGTTTCCCCTTCTCCAACCCGAAGCGGGACGGGGCCATGACCGCGACCTCGACGCAGCGCGTCACCAGCGCGTCGCCCTGCTCGGTCGCTCCGGTCAGCGCCCGCGCGTAACGGCGCAGATAGGGCAGATGATCGTATAGCTGGCGTGCGTAGACTCGCATGACCCGTTCTTCCGCGCCGTCTGTTGCCCCGTCCGGTCTCCGGCACCCGGCGTGCCGACCGGCGACCCATTAATTAATCGTTAACACGCCAAACACTAACACGCCCCTCAGCGACCGCGAACCGAAAAAAAGCCGATGGCGCCTTCTCCGGTTGGCAGACCTCAGCGGGCCGTCTCCCGCAGCCGGCGCGACCGCCACTGCCAGGGCTTTTCCACCTTCCCCGCCCACAGGCCGAGCCGCCGGCTCTGGGCGAAGGCCTCGCTGGAGGCATAGGCGGGCGACAGGCTGCGGTAGGCGAAGGCCCAGCCGCGCGCCACCATCGCCGCCCCCAGATCGACGCCGCGCACCCGGCATTCGCCCAGCCTCTGGCCGTTGCGGTCCCGCTCGGCGATGGTGCAGGAGACCTCCTCGTCCTTCACCAGGCTGTCCAGAACCGCCCGGCCGATGCTGAAGCAGTCCAGCTCGCGCCCATAGCGGTTCTTGCACATCTGCCCCGGATCGGGCGCGTCGATCCCCATCAGCCGCACCGGCGTCCCGTTGACCACCAGCACATCCCCCTCAAGAGCGGTGCTGTTGCCTTTTAGCGTCTCGTTGGGTGTGTTGGCGACCTTTCCTTTGGTCTTGCCACCCTGGGCATAAGCCGGTGCGACGGTCAGGGCCGACGGCGCGAACAGGCATAGGACCAGGGCCAGGACGGCGGGACGCCTAGAAAAGGGAGGGGGTGTCATCGCGGGGAGCGGCGCAGGATTCGTCGTCGTTGGCGACGCTGTTGACGCGCGGGCCGACCGGGTAGGCTTCCAGGAGGCCGTCGGGCGCCGGGACCAGCAGCCTTTCCAGCTCCGCCGCCGGGGCCGCCGGGTCGAGCCAGCGCTCCCAGTCGCCGGCGTCCAGGATCACCGGCATGCGCTCGTGCAGAGGGGCCAGCGTGGCGTTGGCCGTGGTGGTGATGACGGTCACCGTTTCCAGCGGCGCGGCCGGCGCCGGCCCGCCCTTCGGGCCGTTCCAGCGTTCCCACAGGCCGGCGAAGGCGAAGGGCGCGCGGTCGCGGCGGCGAATGGCGTAGCCCTGCCGGCGCCGGCCCTCCGCCCGCCACTCGTAGAAGCCGTCCGCCGGGACGAGGCAGCGCCGCCGCCGGAAGGCGTCGCGGAAGGCCGGCTTCCCGGCCACCGTCTCGGCGCGCGCGTTGATCATCCGCGCCCCCACGGAGGGATCGCCGGCCCAGAACGGGACGAGCCCCCAGCGCAGCAGGACCAGATGCCGGCCGTCGCCCTCGCGCCGCACCGCCGGCACCTCCTGGGTCGGCGCAACGTTCCAGCGCGGCCGCAGGTTCGGCCGCTCGGCGACGCAGAAGATCGCCCGAAGCTCGGCGACGGGGGTGGTGAGAAGCATGCGTCCGCACATGCCCCGACTATGGGACGGAGCGGCCCGGCTGAAAAGGGGGCCGGGGCTTCCCTGACCCGATGGCGGGGTTTTCCTTTGTCTAGCTCAGGCCTATCTTGTCGGGGTTGTCCCACCGGACCAGACGGAAGAGCAAAGCCCCCATGCAGAAGTTCGGAATCGGCCAGCCGGTCCCCCGCACCGAGGACGCCCGCCTGCTCACCGGCCGCGGCCGCTACACCGACGACGTTGCGCGGCCCGGCCAGACCCACGCCGCCTTCGTGCGCTCGCCCCACGCGCACGCCGCCATCCGCGGGATCGACAGCGCCGACGCCGCCGGCCAGCCGGGGGTGCTCGGCGTGTTCACCGTGGCCGACCTGGAGGCCGACGGCGTCGCCCCCATCCCCTGCCAGTCCGGCCTCAAGCAGCGCGACGGCTCGCCCTACGTGGCCCCGCCCCGCCCCGCCCTGGCCAAGGGCCGCGTCCGCCACGTCGGCGACCCCGTCGCCGTGGTGGTGGCCGAAACGCCGGAGGCCGCCCGCGACGCCGCCGAGCTGGTGCTGGTCGATTACGACGACCTGCCCTCGGTCACCGGGACCGCCGCCGCGCTGGAGCCCGGCCGCCCGCAGGTCTGGGACGAGGCGCCGGGCAACCTCTGCTTCGACTGGGAGCTGGGCGACGCGGCCGCGGTGGAGGCCGCCCTGGCCGGGGCCGCCCGCGTGGTCGAGCTGGAGATCGTCAACAACCGCGTCGTCCCCAACCCTCTGGAGGGGCGGGCCTGCCTCGCCGAGGTGGAGGCGGAGACCGGGCGCCTCGTCATCCATGTGACCAGCCAGGGCGTGCACGGGCTGCGCAGGCAGTTCGCAAAGCTGCTCGGCCTGCCCGAATCGCAGGTCCGGGTGGTCACCACCGACGTCGGCGGCGGCTTCGGCATGAAGCTGTTCAACTACCCGGAATACATGGTCTGCCTGTTCGCGGCGCGGCGGCTGAAGCGGCCGGTGAAGTGGACCGCCGAGCGCACCGAGGGCTTCGTCAGCGACGACCACGGCCGCGACCACGTCAGCCGCGCCCGCCTCGCCCTGGACGCCGAGGGGCACTTCCTCGGCCTGCGGGTGGACACCATCGCCAACCTGGGCGCCTACCTGTCGAACTACGGGCCGTTCGTGCCCACCGACGCCGGCTCGGCGATGCTGGTGGGCTCCTACCGCACGCCGGCGGTCCATGTCCGCGTCAAGGGCGTCTTCACCAACACCCAGCCGGTCGACGCCTACCGCGGCGCCGGGCGGCCGGAGGCGGCCTATCTGCTGGAGCGGCTGATCGACCATGCCGGCCGGGTCACCGGTCTGGGGCCGGCGGAAATCCGGCGGCGCAACTTCATCCCCCCCGACGCCATGCCCTACGCCACCCCCCTGGGGCAGGTCTACGACACCGGCGATTTCGCGCGCAACCTGGCGGACGGGATGGCGCTGGCCGATCTCGACGGCCTGCCCGCCCGCAAGGCCGAGGCGCGGGCGCGCGGCCGCCGGCGCGGGGCCGGCCTGTCCACCTACATCGAAGCCTGCTCGGGCGGCGGGCCGGAGCAGGCCACGGTCCAGGTCAACGGCGACGGCCGCGTCGTCCTGATGATCGGCACCCAGAGCAACGGCCAGGGGCACGAGACCGCCTACAAGCAGATCCTCGCCGACCGGCTGGGCATCCCGCCGGAGGATGTCGAGGTGGTCCAGGGCGACACCGACCGCGTCGTCTGGGGCAGCGGGACCGGCGGGTCGCGCTCGGTTCCGGTGGGCGGCGCCGCGCTTGCGGAAAGCGCCGGCCGCGTCCTCGCCAAGGCGACGGACGTCGCCGCCGAGCTGCTGGAGACCGCGGCGGTGGACGTGGCGTTCGAGGAGGGGCGGTTCCACGTCGTCGGCACCGACCGCGCCGTGACCTTCCGGGAGGTCGCGGCGAAGGCGGCCTCCGACGGCGGCGTCGCCTTCTCGGAGATGGCGCGCTGGACGCCGCCGGCCAGCACCTTCCCCAACGGCTGCCACGTCGCCGAAGTCGAGGTCGACCCCGAGACCGGCGTGGTTGAGGTGGTGCGCTACAGCGTCGTCGACGATTTCGGCACCGTCATCAACCCGCTTCTGGTGATGGGCCAGGTGCACGGCGGCGTCGCCCAGGGGATCGGGCAGGCCCTCCACGAGCGGGTGGTGTTCGACCCCGACAGCGGCCAGCTCCTCACCGGCTCCTTCATGGACTACCAGATGCCGCGCGCGCTCGACATCCCGCCCATCGCGGTGACGCTGAACTGCGTGCCCAGCACGACCAACGCGCTGGGCATGAAGGGGGCCGGGGAGGCCGGGGCGATCGGCGCGCCCCCCGCGGTGATCAACGCCATCGTCGACGCGCTGGCCGAGGACGGCGTCACCCACATCGACATGCCTGCCACCCCGCAGGCGGTGTGGCAGGCGATCCGCGACCGGCGCGCGGCACCGGCCGCGGCCTGACCCGCCGGCACCCTCGGACCGGCGCCCTCAGACCGGCGCCGTCATGTAGGCCATGCCGCCGCCGTAGGAGGCGAGCCGGGCGGCCAGCGCGCCGCCCGCCCCGCCCGCTCCGGGGCCGGCGCCGGAGAAGGGCGCGAAGCCCTGC
>JAEZHQ010000036.1 GCA_023416455.1 Pseudomonadota bacterium
CGCGACGTGGCGCGCGTGGCGCTGGCGCGCCGGGCGCTCGGCCCCGCCACCGACCTCTATGTGGACGCCAACGGCGCCTATGACCGCAAGCTGGCGCTGGCCCAGGCGGAACGCTTTGCCGAGCAGAATGTCGCGTGGTGCGAGGAGCCGGTGTCGTCGGACGACCTGGACGGCCTGCGCCTGCTGCGCGGCCCCGGCCCCGGCCCCGGCCCCGGCCGCATGATGATCGCCGCCGGGGAGTACCGCTACACCCCCCGCCAACCGGGAGCAGCCGTTGTACGCTGCGGGTTGACGCGAATGGAAGGAGGGAAATCTATGGTCAACGAAGCGATCGGCCGCACGCGCTGGGCCATTGCCGACGGCTACATCCCGGCCTGGAGCCATGGTCCCGAACCGGCCATGACCAGTCACGAGGGACTCAGCATCCTCAACACTGGCGACCAGGAGGTGGAGGTGCGGATCACCCTCTACTTCACCGACCGCGAGCCGGTGGGCCCCTACCGCGTCCGGGTCGGTGCTCGGCGGACCAACCATGTCCGCATGAACCTGCTGAAGGACCCGGAGCCGGTCCCGCTCGGCACGCCCTATTCCAGCGTCATCGAGGCGGACGCACCGGTGGTGGTACAACTGACCCGGCTCGACAGCCGGCAGGCGGAGAACGCGTTGTTGAGCCTCCTCCCCTTTGCCGGCTGATACGGACGACGCTCCGTGTTCATGCGCCGCCGGTATGAGACGAGAGTTCCGCACCATGCGCCTATGCCGTCTCCGGGTGGCTCGGCGCGAGCAGGGCGAAGCCCGTCTCCGCGTCCTTGCGGCCGGACCAAGTGCGCTGGGGGGCACGCATGTGAGCCGTTCGCTCGCCGACGGGCGGCTCACCCTTCCGGACCGCACCCTGTTGGCCCGCTTCTCCGGCCTCACGCCGCTCACAGAGCCCGTGCCCCTGACCGCCAAACATTAAATCGCACACATAAGTGCGTACTCTCAGGAACCCGCGTCGTAGGCGCGAGTTGGTCAGAGGACAGAAGGTTTCCGCAGTTCGCCGTTAACCGGAGCCCGCGTCTGTCAACACCTTCTCGATCGCTGTCAAGCATCATGAACCAGCGGGGAAGTCCAGTGCCCACCACTTTCGAAGCCGGCTTGGTGAGGTGCATGCCCGAACTGCAGCGTTACGCCCACAGACTGACCGGCGAACGCACGGCGGCGGAAGACCTGGTCCAGGATTGCCTGGAGCGCGCGCTGCGCAACGTCGACAAGTTCTGCCCAGGGACCAATCTTGAGGCGTGGCTGGTGACCATCCTGAAGAACATCTTCTTCAGCCAGCGCCGCCGCCAGCAACTGTGCACGTTCTGCGACCTGGGTGACAATGACCAAGCGGTTCCGCCAGCCCAGGTCTGGTGCGTTGCCCTTCATGAGACTGAAGAGGCCATCGAGGCGTTGCCGCCGGCACCGCGCCACTTGGTTGAGATGGTCGTCGCGGATGGCTTGGCATACCAAGACATCGCCGCCCGTCTGGACATCTGTGTGGGCACCATCCGGTCCCGCCTGTCCCGAGCGCGCGAGCAGATTCGCGCCATTCTGGAGCGGCGGCGCCGGGTGTGCCCGCAGCGTGAGCCGGCGCCGCCCCACTCGCTCGGCGCACCGTGGCCAAGCCCGTCGGAGCCTGCCCCAACAGGTCCGGTCGCGTCCTCGATAGTGGCGAATCCGCTCCGCTCGGCTCGCCCCTCGCGCCGCCCCCGCTGCATCGACCGCCTGCGGGTCCAGAGACGGCCCGACCGACCGCGAGTGCATCGCCTCAGCGCTGTGGCGTCCCCCACCGCAAGGAGCCGTGGGCCGCCGTCGGCGCGCCGGCGGAGACTGTGCGGCTCCCCCCCACCACCACCCATGACCGTCCGATGACCGACAACCGACGACCGACCCAGTCGCCGACGCATTCCGGCCTCCTTCTTCACCGATCACGGACAAACATCTGCCGGGCAACACCATCCAGGACTGGTGCGCGCCGCGCCTTAGCGCCGATCCACGCGCCGGGCTCGGCGATCGGAGCGCGCAGGACACCGTTGCATACCTGAAGACCAGCCGGAACGCGCTCGGCGCCGCCTTTGGACCCATGGCGGATATGGTGGTGAACTCCACCTCGAAGCTCACCGACAACGAGCTGACGGCGCTCGCCGCCGACCGCATGCTGAACCCACCGAACCGCGGGCGCGCACCGGTCAAGGCCGAAGCCGCCCGGAGGGCGGACGCGCGCCAGCGCGAGCCTTGACCGGGAGCACCCGCGGTTCACTCCCGTTACCCAAAAAAGGACGCTTGCTCGATCAATGCTATTGCCTTGATCTGTCTGGTTTTACCGGCGGCGCTCCGTGTTCAGGCGCCGCCGGTATGAAATCACAGCGATACGGAAATCGCGGCGATGGCAAGCTACGTGCGCTGCGCCTGGGGCAAAGCGGCACCGGTGTCCGCGGATGCGGTCTGGAATCTTCAGGGCAAGACACAGGCGGCGTCCGACTGAGCGGCGGCGCGGAACAGGACGACACAATGGCGATTGCACGGCCGGGATCGCCCGGCAATTCCTATTCCACCTGGGCGAGCAGCACCAAGGACTTTGTTCTGACGGCGCTCGGCTCCGGCCGTGTCTGGGTGACCATCGCCCACGGCGTTTTGACCGAGATCTTTTGGCCCTCTACCGGCCGCCCGCAAGTGCGCCGCTTGGGGTTTCTCGTCTGCAATGGTGAGGAGTGGACCGATGTCGGCCCTGGCAACACCCATCGTGTGTCCAGCCCGGATGCCGATCTGCCACTGCCCATGATCACCCATGAGGGACCTGGCTTCCGCCTGGACCTCCAGGTCCTGGCCGACGGGCGGCGCGACGTGGCGCTGGTCGAGTACCGGCTTGAGGGCGAGGGGTTGCGGCTGTTCACAGTGCTGGAGCCGCAGCTGGACGGGCTGCGGGATGGCTCGGTCTGGGTGGAGAATGGCCTGGTCGCCGGCCGCCTGGGTGCCGCACTTTGCCTGCTGGGGGATCGCGCCTTTCGGTTGGCGTCGGTTGGCCGGATCGGCGATGCGGACCGGTTCACTCATCTGCTGCGCGACGGCACCACCGCCGTGACCGAGCGCACCACGGGCGATGGCGCCACCCTGGTCGCGGAGTTGGAACCCGATCGAGGGGTGCTCGCCCTCGGCTTTGCGACCACGCCCGAGGGTGCGCGTGTCCTCGCCCGCTCGAGCCTGGCCTCAGGCAGTGCCTCCGTGCGCGCCGGCTACGCCGCCGTCTGGCAGGATTGGGCAAAGTCGCTGCAAATCCCCGCCGTGGAACCGGAGTTGGCTTGGCAGGCCCAGCGATCTGCGATGGTCATCAAAGCCCACGAGGACCGGACCTTCCCTGGCGCGGTGGTCGCCAGCCTGAGCATCCCCTGGGGCGGCTTCAGCGGGGATGTCAGCGGCGGGTATCACGTGGTCTGGACCCGGGACACCGTCGAAGCCGGGCTTGCCAGCCTGGCGGTTGGCAAGCCGGACGAGGCCGAGGCGACGCTCGCCTACCTGATCGCCACACAGCATGCTGACGGTCATTGGTGGCAGAGCTACTTCCCGGATGGCCAGCCGTTCTGGACGGGCATCCAACTCGACGAGATGGGGTTTCCCGTCCTGCTGGCCGCCAAGTTGCGCGAGGCCGGAACGCTTGAGCCTGGGAACGTCGTCGCCGCCATGGTGCGGCGCGCCCTGCGCTGCATCGCCCGGCGTGGCCCAGCCAGCCCAATGGATCGCTGGGAGGACAGCTCGGGCATCAGCCCGTTCACCCTCGGCGTCGAAATCGCCGCGCTCGTCGCGGGCAGCGCCTTTCTCAATCCGGATGAGGCCGCCGCCGCCCTCTCTCTCGCGGATTATTGGAACGAGCGCCTGGAGGACTGGACCTTCGTCGATCACGGGCCGCTGTCCAAGACCGAAGGTGGGTATTACGTGCGCATCGCGCCGGTTCCGGCGGACGGGGGCGTGACCGGCATGGTGCGACGCGCTGCGGCCAACAGTCAGCCGTTTCCCGCGGCGAACGAGGTGGGGCTTGGCTTCAGCTACCTGGCTCGTTTGGGGCTGCGGTCCGCCCGGGACCCGCGGATGCGCTCGACGACGCGCATTGTCGATCGTCTTCTGCGCGTCAAAACACCCCGGGGCATCGCCTACCGTCGGTACAACGGCGACCGGTATGGCGAGCATGCGGACGGCAGCGCGTTCGACGGTACGGGTGTGGGCCGTGCTTGGCCATTGCTGACCGGAGAGCGCGGGCACCTCGCGCTGCTCGCCGGTGAGGACGCCATGCCCTACCTGCGCGATATGGCCTCGCTGGCCAATTCCAATGGCCTTCTTCCGGAACAGGTGTGGGATGGGCGCCCCCTTCCCCAGCGTGGACTGCTGCCAGGACAGCCAACCGGAAGCGCCACGCCGCTCGTCTGGGCCCACGCCGAATTCCTGAAGCTGCTGATCGCCCGGCAGTCCGGCCGAGCGACCGAAATGCTGGATGCGGTGGTCCGCCGATATGGCGCTAAACCCTGCGCAGCCCGCGCCTGGCACTGGCGGCGCGCCGTCCCGTTCGGGAGCATGCCGGCGGGACGGGACCTGGTGATCGAAGACGAGACCCCCTTCGACCTCCGCATCCTGTTTGATGCGCACGTGCGGCGCACATTGAGTTCCACTGGGCGCGGCCTTGGCCTGCACGAGGTGCGGGTCCCGGGCGATGCACTGGCGGCGGTCCGGACCGTCCGGTTCGACCTGCATCGGTGCTGTCACGCGGAGCCGACGACGCATGCGATCTGCATCGGCTCCGCGTGCACGCCCGGCTCCACAAGGCAGGAAAGTGGCTGCGACGACCAGACTTGAGGTGGATCAACGGGACGCGACGCCAATTGGACGCATTTCAAAGGCATCCGCCTTTGCGGGACGTCGGAAGATATCCGGCATCCAGAACCCACGCCGTTCCGTTGTCAGCCGGGCCGTAATCTCCCGCGCGTGCCGAACAGCCGCGGAGGTGCTGCGCCGCATGGCCGAACTCGACCGCATCGAGGATGGCATCCGCGGCCAGCCGCCCGATGTCCGCAAAGCCGTGCGGCACGAGAAGAGCAAACCGGTCGTCGAGGCCCTGGAGGCCCAATTCGAGGAGCAACTGGGCCGCGTGGAGATCGGCGCCAACAGCATCGAGCGCCGCCATCGTGTCGTGGCCACCGTGCGCCGCAACAGCCTGCTCGCCGGTTCCAATGCCGGGGCGCGGTCTTGGGCCATTTTCACCTCGCTCATCCAGACCGCCCGCCTCAACCAGGCCGATCCCGTCGCCTGGCCCACCGACCTGCTCGAACGCATGGCCTCCGGAGCGGTCAAGGCCAACGACCTCGACCGTCTGCTGCCCTGGAACTGGAAAGCCGGGCACGCCGCCAAGGCCGCCGCAGCGGCCTGACCCTTTCAACGCCACATGGCCCGGTCGTCATCCTCGCGCGATACCAAAGTCGCCGCAACGTGGGGCGCCGATGACGCTTACAAACAAGCTTTCATAAAAGCCAGGCAGTCGCGGTATTCGAATGGCAACGGCCCTTTTGCTGTAGACCAAATTTAGGCTCAGAATGAACTCGTGCGCAGTCGGCCCTCGTAATCACGTTTCCCGAGCGGCACGCCTCGCGAGCGCAGGATGTTGTATGCGGTGGCGGTGTGGAAATAAAAATTTGGCAGAGAGAAAGAGAGAATGAAGGTCTCCGACGTGAAGGCGAGCCGTCGTGGGCCGATCTGGAGGTCTAGGTGCTTGCCCGCGCAATCGTTAATCTCTTCGGGGGTGAACGCCTCCAGCGCCGTTTCTGCCTTGCCGATCATCGCTTGCAGGTCAGTGAAAGGAACAGGTCCTACCAAGGCGGGAGGGGTGAACGCGCCGGTCTTGAGAGCCTCGACCCCCCACACGGAGTGATGCCATGCCGCTTCGATCTGAAAATGAAATGGTGCCATGTCGTGGAAGAGGCGGGTGTTCACGAAATTATCGGGATCGACACCGATGTTTGAAAAGCAGGTGACCGCACGGTCGAGAAAGCCTCCGACAGATCTTACGGTTTGCAGGAAAGTCGGCACACTAAGGTCGTAGAGTGATGTCCCCATTGTCTTCCTCTCTCGAGCCATTTTAATCATAATGAGCATGTGGCGTAATGGCTACAACGGCAAGGCAAGTGCGGTCATAGGCTGGCGGGGCGTCGTCATATCTTCGGCCGACAAGGTGGTCAGCTGAAATTTCTGAGAGTCTGTCCTGAAAGATTATTTCCTGCCAAGGCGACGGAGCATCAGACGGATCATGGCGATGCGGATGAAGGGGAACAAGGTCCGGGTGGCCTTGTCCAGGACCAGGGCGGTGCCGTCGCGGTCCTGGATGTCGGCGCGATGAACGGCGACGTTCAGGAGCAAGCCGAGCGTGTCGACGAGGATGTGGGACTTGACGCCCTTGATCGTCTTGCCCGCGTCGTAGCCGACCGGGTCCGCCGCACGCCCCCTTTTTCCGCCTTCCGGACGCTCTGGCTGTCGATCACGGCGGCGGTTGGGCTGGCCTCGCGGCCGTCCGGCGCGCGAACCCGCTGGTAGAGGTCATGGTGGATTCGCTCCAAGGTGCCGTCCCAGGCCCAAAGGTGCAGATAGCCATGCACCGTGCTGCGCGGCGGCAGGTCCTTGGGCAGGTGGCGCCATTGGCAGCCCGTCTCCAGCACATACAGAACGCCGTTCAGCACCGCCCGAAGATCGACGCTGCGATGGCGGCCACCACGCCGCCCCGGAGGGATCAGCGGCGCGATGATCCGCCATTCCTCATCGCTCAGATCGCTCGGGTACCGCAGCCCGCTGCGATCGTGGCGGTCTCGCTTCTCCGCTGTCCACATCGCCGCCTCCGTCTTGGAGGCTACCTTGAATCACAACCGGTTCATCCGATTCAACTTCTTTCCGGACGGGCGCGACAGCCGGGGTTCGGGCGGTTGTGTCCGCCGGGCGGATGGCCCCTCGAACAGGGCGATGACCGCGGGCGCGGTGAACAGGCGATCCCGTGCCCCGGTCCCGATCATCTCCGTGATGCCCATGCCGGCCAACTGCCCCACGGCGCGGTTCACGCTGGCGAAGGTTCCCCGGCCGATGCCGGCCAAGGCGTCGCGCACGGTGAACGTCGGCTTGGTGAGGATCCACGGCACAAGGTCGTGGATGACGCTGTCGGATCGCACCGACTTCGTCGCCCGCCGCCATTCGTCGTGCAACCACCCCAGCCGCACCAAACGGTCCAGATTGAGCCCAGCCGTTTGCGCCGCCAGCGACAGGAACACCCGCGTCCAGGCGCCCATGTCGCCGGTCCGCCGCCCCCGCTTCAGGGCGTCGATGTACGTCTGCTTGTCCCGGTGGACAGCCTCGCCGAGGAAGCCGCAGGCGTTTCGCGTGCCACCCTTGGCACGGAGGACCAGCGGCACCAGCAGCCGCCCGACGCGGCCGTTGCCGCCCGCGTTCGGATGGATGTGTTCGAACATCCAATGCGACAGGGCTTGGCGAACGAGCTCGGGGCCGCCTTCGGCCATGGTGAACGCCTTCCACTCCGCCAGTGCTTCCGCCAGGGACGCCGGGGACGTGTAGTGAAACAGACCGGTCGATGATTCCGGATCTTCCGTGGCGTTCGGGTAGGTCTTCCAGTGCCCGGCCTGCGCCGCCCAATACGGATCGGTATCGTGCTCGAACAGGCGGCGGTGGATCGCCAGGGCCGCGTCGCACGGTTCTTCCATCTTCTCATGGAGCGCGTCGAACGCCTCGGCCGCTCCGGCGACGGACGCGGCGTCTTGCGGGTCTTTCGCCCGCCGTAGCGCACTCTGGTATTCGAGGAGGTCGGTGAACGTCGTCGTGGCGCCCTCGGCCCCCGACGAATGTACGGCGTCGAGCCGGGCGAACAGCCGGCCGAGGACGCCGGGCACGGGGAAGGCGGACAGTGCCCGGTCGAACGCCTCAAGGATCGGACGCGCCCGATCCAGCGCCTCCCAGACCTCGTCCAGCGGGGGCATGGGCGGCACCGGCGGCCGATAGCACGTTACGAACCGCCCGCCCTCGGCCTCGAACGATTCCCAGGCTCCAAAGCCGTTCATGGGGCGCCCCGTTATTATCACTTAATCTCATAAAGTATAACAACGCGCCAGCCGGTTCCAGGGTAGCGCTGGTGCTACAGCGGGGGTTCACCGGTTTGGGTACGGCGTTGCCAATGGCACTGGCGGGCTCGTTGCTGGTGTCGCCGTCGCCGGACGGACCAAGCGATAAAGGCGGTGGGGTCCGGCTGCGGCAGGCCGATCAAGGAGGCCGGCAGGCGGCGGATTTCCGGCACGGTGAGGGGCAGCAGCTCGGCCGCCGGATCGACGCGGTCCTGTCCCCTCGATGACCGCCGCTCGGGCGACAGCGAGAAAGGCCAGGGCAACATGGCGAGCGTAACGTGGCGGTGCCAAGCCGTCCAGATGCGCACTTCGTACTGGTCCAGACCGATCTCGCCCCTGACGGGAAAATGGGAGGTCCAGGAATCCCGGCGCGATTCATCCTGCGGCCACTCCGTATTCACAAGATTCTGACGCCGGCTCCTCCACCGTTGAGGAAGACGAACGTCACCCCAGCCCCCTCGAAGCGGGGCGGAGAGCCTGCATCATCCGCGGTTGGGGTTTGGCGACAGCACCACGTTTGATACCAGGGCCGGAAAGTCCTGACTTCCGGCCCTGGTATCCGGCCGCGACCGCGGCCGCGCGCCCACATGGGCGCGAAGCCAAGGCCCGCGGAGGCGGGCCGCCCGGCGTATGAGGGTCCGGAAAGGTCCGACCACAGGTCGGATCTTTCCGGAATTGGTATGAAGTCCGCGATGGACGTCTTCGTCACCTCCGGCTCGCGCGCCAGATCGTCTTGCGATCATCCGATCAGGGCTCAGGTGGCGCGGCATTGCCCGGGCTCACCATCACCATCGGCAAGGATCTTCACTTTAATGTCGATCCGATCGAGCAGTGATGCTGCATGCAGTAATGCAGAACCTCACTGAGAGCAATCTTTCATGATCCGCCGCCGGGCTCCGGCGGCGCCTCGAACTCCTCCGCGTCGAGGTCGAAGGGCGGGACGTGGACGAGCAGGAGCCGTGCCGTCCGCTCCCCGTCGTTCACGTAGGCGAACCAGGAGCCGGCCGGGATGGCCAGTGTGTCGCCGGGCCGCAGCCGGACCTCGCCCCCGTCCAGCCGGAAGACCACCTCCCCCTCCTGCCCGGCGTAGAGCTTGTCCGATTTCGTCGACCGCGCCCGGGCGTGGGCGGCGCTGGGCGGCACGGTGACCTCGGCCACCGATGCCGACGTCAGGCCGTCGGGCGTCATCTCCCGGATCGTCAGATCCTGGAACGCGAAGGAGGCGGTCGCCTCGCGGGATTTATGGCTCATCGACGATCTCCCCTGCGGTTCCCATCACGCCGGCACGGCCCAAGACGCTGCCCATAACGCGGTCCATGACATGGTCCATGAGGCGGGCGAAATCCTCCTCGGCAACACCGCCGACGGCCAACCGTTCGAGCCGGCCCGCCGCGGCCAGGCCCGCGGCCATCGGCGCTTCGTCGCGGTGCCAGACCGCGAGCTTGGCGGCCAGCGCCTCCGGCGTGGCGTCCGCCCGCGCGTCGAGCGCCCCCCCGCAGAGCTGGCAGGGGCCGGGAACATACTGCGCGCGCCGGCAGGCGCGGCAGGTGCGGCGCGCCAGGAAGCGGGCGGCGACCGCCGCCGGATCCAGATCCAGGAGCAGGAAGCGCGCCCCCCGCGCCGCCGCCCAGCCGTCGAACCGCGCGAGTTGCCCCGCGGTGCGGGGAAAGCCTTCCAGGACATAGCCCGACGGCGCGCCGAGTTGGGCCAGGACCGCCCCGGCCACGGTTTCGCCGGCGACCAGCCGTCCCCTCGCCAGCGCCCCGGCGAGCGCGGAGTCCGCCGCCGCCGCGCGGCGCAGGCTTTCGCCGACATTCACCTGCGCGACGCCCAGAACGGCGGCGGCGCGGTGGGCGAGCGTGCTTTTGCCGGCCGTCGGCGGCCCCAGCAGGACGAGGCGGATCATGGCGCCGTCCGTTCCTCCAGCATCAGGGCGGCCAGGATCCCGTCGGCGTCCTCCCCGCAGAGCATCAGCAGCCCGGCCGCGGCAAGGGCGTCCAGCATCTCGGCCCCGACCTCCGCCAGCCCGATCGCCGGCGAGGACGACTCGCGGGCGTCCAGCAGCGGATCCGCGGCGGCCGGCCCGCCCTCCTCGAACCCGTCGTGCAGGGCCTCCAGCCGGCGCAGCGGGTCCTCCTCGATCACCGACACCCGCGCCCCGATGGCCCGCGCGCGCCAGGCGATCGAGCGTCCGCGCGGCCCGTAGCCCCGGACGGTGAGCCGCCGGCCGGCCAGGGAGGCCGCGCCGTCGCCGGGCAGGAGCCGGACCCACACCGCGTAGTCGCGGCGCCAGCGCTCGACCAGCCAGGCCAGGGCGGGGA
>JAEZHQ010000043.1 GCA_023416455.1 Pseudomonadota bacterium
ATCCCTCTTGCGCGGGCCGGACCATCCGGTTAAGTTCCGCGCCCACAACGACGCCGCAGTAGCTCAGGGGTAGAGCAACTGATTCGTAATCAGTAGGTCCGGGGTTCAAATCCCTGTTGCGGCACCATATTCTGTCAATCGACACAAGGGCTTAGCGGAACTTCCGCTGAGCCCTTTGTCGTTCCAGGTAACACCGAGGTAACAACCGTCTCAGCGTGGTGAAGCTGTCGCGGAACAGTTCCGCCATGGCCCTATACCCGCATGAGCGCCACTGGGCCGAGCAGGTTCCCCAACCGGCTGATCGTAAGCTGGGAGTACAGGTTGGCGCCGCTCTCCGGCAGTTGGCCAACCGCCATCTTGAAGGCGGGATCGTTACGCAGGACATCGCAGTCGTTGACATCCGCGTACCCGGTCGCGATCAGCAGGGCGCGGAAGCGGATCATCTCCGCCAGCGTGTGCTGGAAGCGCTCAGGAGCGCGCGGATCCTTGATGCAGCGCGCCATGCGCTCGCAGATCCCGAGCCGCCGATCGATCTCGGCCAGCAGCAGAACGCCGGCGTTGGAGGTGAGACGGCCGCCATCGAAGGCGGCGTGAACCGGCTTGCCGGCGACCGGTGACAAGCCGGGCAGAACCCCGGTACTCTCGGCCATGGCGGGCGTGAACTCCGTTGATCCGTGGTGAGACTGCTTCAGCACCAGAATCATACACGAATTCAGCGGCTTAACCTCGCGCCCGGTAACAGAGGCAAAAGTCTGGGCGCTCAGGCTTGAGCGGCGCGCTGGCGAATGATGTCCGGCAGGTACTCGACGTATGGACTTTCGGGAACGCCGAGGCGATGGCCGAGGAAGTCCCAAAAGGCGATACCGAGCTTGGCGCACGTCTTCATCAGGCCGAGGAAGCCGTCGCGGGCGTCGCGGCCGAGGTCGGAACGCGTGCCGCCGCTGACCTTGCGCCGGGTAACGTGGGGCCGGATGTCGCTTTCCGAGCCATTGGTGTGCAAGGGGATGTCGGGCCGCTCCAGCACGCGCAGCAGCTCGGCCTTGTTGGCGCGCAGCCGCGCCAGCAGCCGGTCCAGCGTGGAAAAGCCGGTGCGGCGGGCGAAAATGCGCTCGAAGCGGGCGCGCAACTGGGCACGGCGCTCCGCCGTGGGCGCCCTTTGGTAGGTCTTCAGGTCGGCGTAGAACCACCAGATCAGGGCGCGGATGCGCTGCTGGGCGGCGTGCTGGGCCGAGGTGAAGGTGTCGAGCTTGTGCACCAGGCGTTCGGCGTGCACCCAGCACAGCGCGTGCAGGCCGACGTCGAACTGCCCGGCGTCGTCGCTGACGATCACCGTGTCGGGCAACAGGCCGTGCTCCTGGATGCTGCCCCACACCGCCCCTTCGGTGGCCAGCCGCACCGGGTCGAGTTGGTGGGCGCGGGTCGGCCAGTCCAGAGCGCGCAGATGCTCCCGCCACGCCGTCTCGTCGGCGAAGCGGCGGGCGGGATGCGCGGCCAGCCGCTCGATTGCCGCCAGGGGCACGCCGCGCCGGCGCATGTAGGCCAGGGCCGCGTCGTTGACCACGTAATCGCCATGGCCGGCGCGCAGCAGCTCCAAAAAGTTCAGCCGGCTCTTGGAGGTGGTGGTCGTGAAGGCGGTGAAGCGGTCGTCGCCGATCTGCGTGCACACGCCATTGGCCGCCTTGTGCCGTGCCCCGGTGTCGTCCACGGTGAGCCAGCGCGCCGTCTCCAAGCCGGCGCGCACCGTGTCGGCCTCGCTCAGCAGGCCGCCCTGGCGGGTCAGCAGGCGCACGATCTGGCGCTTGGAGACGTCCAGCCCGAGATCGCCCAGCAGGCCTTCCAGGCGGGGAACGGTGGTCTGGCCGCGGTGGTAGAGGAACAGGATGAGACGCTGCAGCTCCGGCCCGAGGTGGCCGGTGATGCCGGCCGGCAGCGGCGCCACCAGGGTGCGCCCGTCCAGGGCCACCCAGCGCTCGCGGCGAAAGCGGATCAGCCGCGCCCGCACCTCCAGTTCCTGGACGGTGAAGTCCTCATAGCCCTTGAAGCGCGAGCCCTCCGGCACGGCAACACACAGAACACGATCCTCGCAGGTCACCGTCTTGGAGACTTTGCCTGCCCGGCCCCGGCGCGCCGGCCGATCCCGGGCTGGCTGCGTCCCGGCCTCCATGCCGCTCGGCTTGGCGGCCGGCTTGATCACCGGCCGACCCGCCAGCCCCTTCAGCCGGGCGATCTCGGCATCACGCTCGCGGATCTGATGCTCCAGGTCAGCTTGCCGTTGCCACAGCTCCTGCACGAGCTGGCGCAATGCGGCGGCCGACATTTCCGAGAGGTTCACAAGTGCAGTGGGCATCCTCTAACAACCAACCGCACCCGCCATCCTCCCGCCCGCCCTTTTGCCCCTCTTACCCAACCTCCTCCTAAGTATTTCAATCGCTTAGCGTTTTCCGGGCTTTGCAGTCGGCGAAACCCGTGTGGCCCACAAAAGGGGCCACACGAAGGGCCACATTCGCCCCCGAGGCGCTATGTCTTCGTATCTCAAGCGCAAGGGCGACCGGATGGTGTTCCGGCGCCGTATCCCCCAGAGCCTTATCCCTCGTTTCGGCCGGTCGGAACTGGCAATCTCGCTCGGCGACCTTGGCCCGCGAGCTGCCCGCGCAAAGGCGCGGGCGCTGGCCGCACGATCCGACGAGTTGTTCAGCATGGTTTCCCGGAATCTCCACCTCTCCCCCGATGAAGTGTCCGAGTTGGCCCGCCGATGGTTCGCCAGCACGACGGCAGAGTATGAGGAACGCCTTCGGGCCATACCGCCCGGCGACAGCGCCCGCGCTGCACACGAAAGGCAACTGGCCGAGGATGATCGCGAATCGACGCGCGTCATGCTGGCCGACAACCAATGGCCCGCGGCCAGCGCCATTGCCGATCGCCTGCTGGCAGACGCCGGCATTGAGCATTGGGAAGGTGAAGAAGCGCCATATCGCGACCTGTGCCGTATGATCCTGCGCGCCAGCGCCCAGGCCGCCGAAATCCATCTCGCGCGATTGAAGGGCGACTACTCGGCCGCCCCCTCTGATCCGGCGTTCATCGAGAAGCCGGAGCCCGTCATCGTGCGGGTAGACGTGCCTACCCCGCCGCCGGCCGAGGCCGTAGCGCAGAATCAATC
>JAEZHQ010000047.1 GCA_023416455.1 Pseudomonadota bacterium
CCAGCGGGAAGACGATGCGGCGGAACAGGCGGAAGCCGTGGCAGCCGAGATTCTGCGCCGACTCCTCCATCGCCCGGTCGATGTTCTTCAGGCTGGCCGACAGGTTGATCAGGATGAAGGGGAAATAGTGGATGCTCTGCACGAAGATGACGCCGTTCAGCCCCTCCATGAACGGGATGGAGAACCCGAAATGGTCGCGCAGCAGCAGGTTGACCGTGCCGTTGCGCCCGAACAGGAGCTGCATCGCCACCGCGCCGATGAAGGGCGGCATGATCAGCGGGATGATGCCCAGGCTCTGGATCAGCACCGCGCCGCGGAACTCGAACCGCGTGGTCAGGTAGGCGAGCGGCAGCGCCAGCGCGCTCGCCACCACCACCGACATCGCCGAGACGTAGACGGAGTTGGCGAACGACCGCATGAACAGGTCGTTGCGGAAGAAGTCGGCGAAGTTGACCAGCGTGAAGGCCCCCGTCGTCTTGTCCTGGAAGGCGACGAAGATGACCTGGACCACCGGCACCACCAGGAACAGCAGCAGGAAGGCGGCGATCAGAAGCGCGACCAGCGCCGGTCCCGGCCGCACGCGCGCGAGGCGTTCGCGCGAGAGCGCAAGAGACGTCATGGCAAAGCCCATGTCATGAGGAGGAACGTGCCGTGAAGGAAAGGAGGGGGCGCCCAGGGGCGCCCCCGGAAGTCCGGCGCCGCAGGAGAGCCGGCGCCGGGAACGTCAGCGCGCCAGGGCCAGCGCCTCCTCCGCCTTGCGGCGGGCGGCGGCGTAGTTCTGTTTGGCGAAGGCCGCCCACTTCTGCTCGACCTGGGCCTGCCGTTCGGGGACCGCGTCGGTCGCCGACTTGCGCTCCACGGTGAAGGCGCCGGTGAGCTGCGGGTCGGCGGCCTCCGCGGCGGTCACCGGCATGGCGGCGACGAGGTCGCGCGCCTCGGCCAGGAGCGCCTTGGCCTTGTCGTTGGGCGCCTTGGCCAGCGCCGCCTCGGCCTGGTGGATGGCGCGGGTGGCCGCCTTCAGGTCGTCGAGCTGGAAGGTGATGAGCTGGTCGAACAGGGCGTCCACCACGTTGTAGCGGGCCTGCGACAGGTTCACGTCGAAGTTCACCTGGGCGCCCAGCGAGGCGTCCTTGAACGGGTTGGGGTAGCCCTCCGGCGCCTTGGCGTAGGTGGCGGGGTTGACCGGCAGGCGGCGGATGGCCGGCTCAAGCAGCACCTCCTGACCCGCCGGCGACAGCAGGAAATCGACGAAGGCTTCGGCCGCGGCCTTGTTGGGCGCGTTCTTCACGACGCCGATGTTGGCCGGGACGATGGTGGTGACGGTCGGGTAGACGAACTCCACCGGGAAGCCCGACGCCTGCGAGGACAGGGCGAAGAAGTCGATGACGATGCCGACGCCGAAGGCGCCGGAGTTCACGCCGTCGGGCACGCCGAAGCTGCGCTCGGTGATGGTGCGGTAGTTGCCGGCCATCTCCTTGTTGGTGCGCCAGCCCTTCTCCCACCCCTCGCCCTGGAGGATGGTCTCGATGGTCAGATGCGTGGTGCCGGAGCGCGACGGGGCGGAGATGGCGACGTGGTCGTAATAGACCGGCTTGGCCAGGTCCGACCATTCCTTGGGGATCGGCAGCTGGTTGGCCTTCATGTAGCGGGTGTTCCACATGATGCCGTAGCCGGAGGCGGCGAAGCCGGAATACAGGCCCTCGGGGTCGTTGACCGGGTAGGCGCCGACCTTCTCGGGGATGCCCTCCACCTTGGGCTTGTAGGGCTGGAGCAGCCCGGCCTCCTTCAGCACCTCGAAGGCATCCGGGGCCGACGCCCAGAACAGGTCGGTGCCGTTGTTGGAGGTGGTCTCCTGGATGTACTTCACGCCCGCGTTGGTGTTGCGGTTCAGGATCTCGACCGAGACCTTGGGATGGGCCTTCTGGAAGGCCTGCTGGAAGGCGCTCGTCAGGTCCTTGGGGAAGGAGGTGACGACCACCAGCTTGCCGCCGAGGTCCTGGGCAAGGGCGGTGCCGGCAGCGAGCAGGACGGCGAGCGCGGCCGCGGCGGCACGCGCCGTCCGGACGGTGCCGGCGCGGGTGGCGAAGATGCGAGGCATGGGGATGCTTCCTCCCTTGGCGTTATCCGCCCGCCCCACAGCAAGACGCGGGCCAGACGGGCGGGCCTTGGCCGGCCGCGGGCCGGGCCGGGAGGATGGGGCATCCGGGGAACATCGCGCCGCCGCCGCCGGGTAAGGCGGGGAACATGCCGCCCCGG
The DNA here is from genome assembly GCA_023416455.1 of Pseudomonadota bacterium. GTDB lineage: Bacteria > Pseudomonadota > Alphaproteobacteria > Azospirillales > Azospirillaceae > Azospirillum. The sequence goes on from JAEZHQ010000047.1 coordinate 2,257, forward strand.
CCATGCCGTCCCGAGGGAGGGAAAAGCCGGCCGCCCGTCTCCCGGACGGGGATCATGCGGCCGGCGCAAGACGGCCTCCATCAAGCGCCGTCCGCATCACTCCTCCGTGAAGTCGCCGCGCTGGAGGCCGTGGTGGCGCATCTTCAGGTACAGGGTCTTGCGGGTGATCCCCAGCCGCTCCGCCGTCTCGCCGACGCGGCCGCCGCAGCGGGCGAGCGCGTCGCCGATGAGGTGCCGCTCGATGCGGTCGAGCTGGTCGGCCAGGGGCTCGATCGCCGACGCGCCGGAGCCGGAGCCGTCGGCACCGGTGGCGCCGGTGGCGGCCGGGGCCAGCCCATCGCCCAGCCCGTCACCCAGCCCGAGCGCCACCCGCTCGGCGACGTTGCGCAGCTCGCGGACGTTGCCGGGCCAGCCGTGCGCAGCGAGGC
>JAEZHQ010000061.1 GCA_023416455.1 Pseudomonadota bacterium
ACATCATGCGGACGAGGCGGTCGAAGACCACCTCCAGCATGGGCAGGCGTTCGTAGTTGACCAGCGCCGAGTTGACCAGCGCCATGATGCCGGAGTTGTCGCCGTCCCCGGCCCCGCCCTGGTCGAAGCCGAGCAGGCTGTCGATCTCGTCCTGGTTGAGGACGCGCGTCGAGCCGCCGCCCCCACCCATGTCGCCCATGTCGCCGCTGTCCTCGGCGAGGGCTGCCCATTCGGCGGCGAGCCGTTCCTCTTCGCTCAGGTCGTCGGTGTTGCTCATGGCCTCGTCCCCGCCGCGCCTATTGGACCAGCATTTCCTTGAACAGCACGTCCCTCACCTTGACCGGGTGGGCGGCCGCGCTGATGCGCATCAGCAGCTCCTGGCGCAGGCGGTACATGCCGGCCGAGCCCTTCAGATCCTCCAGCCGCAGCTCGCGCAGGTAGACCTGGAAATTGTCGATGATGCGCGGCAGCACATGCTCGACCGCGGGAATGTCCTCCGGCCTGGAGACCTGGATCGAGATCTTGATCTTCAGGAAGGCCGGGCGCTTGCCGGTGCTGTTGAGGTTCACCAGCATGTCCGGCAGGTCGTAGAACACCGGGGCCGCGTTGGGGTCGGGCTGCGCGGGCTCCGCGGGATGCTCGGCGTGCTCCTCCCCCTTGCCCAGCAGGGTGTCCAGCAGGCCGCTGAAATAGACCCCGGCGCCGGCGCCGATCAGCAGCACGAGCGGGAGGATGACGAACAGGACCAGCTTCTTGCCGCTGAACTTCTTGCGCGGCAGGGCGTCGGTCGAAAGGTCGCCGGCGTCGTCGTCAGCGTGCGCGGTCATGGGATCCTGGGCGCGGTCAGGGGGCGGAACGAGGGCCTTACCGGCAAGCGCACCCTATCTTTCGGATAGTTAACAAAGCCTTTCAACCGCCGCGGCGGGGTTGTGACCGGTGGCGGGCGTGGCTTTTCGGCACGGAACTTGAGTGGCGGCGGGGTCGTGATCCGGGGCGCGCCGCAGGGCCGCCCCCCGTCCCGCCGGCCCCGCCCGCGCGCCCCAGTCGCGGGCGGGAACGGGGAAGCTTTGCCGCCCCGCACCGGCAGGGCTTTCCGTCCGGGCGGCAGGATTTGCCCGGCGCCGCGGCCGGCAGCTTCTGCCGCCGCCCCCGGCACGGCGGCGGGCCAATGGCGCCGTCCGCCCCGCCGCTGTTGGCACGCGCCATGCAAAGCATTCCGGGCCGGCCGCGAGCCCCCGCCGGCCCCGAGATCAGGAGAGGTCGCCGATGGAGAACCCGATCTACGTCGCCCTGTCGCGCCAGACTGCCCTGCGCCGCCAGCTGGACGTCATTTCGAACAACATCGCGAACATGAACACCACGGGCTTCAAGCAGCAGCGCATGCTGTTCACGGAGTTCCTGGAGCGCCCGGGCATGCACGAACAGGTCAGCTTCGTGCAGGACCGCGCCGTGGTGCGCGACCTCTCGGTCGGCGGCCTGACCCAGACCGGCAACCCGCTGGATCTGGCGCTGACCGGCCACGGCTATTTCACGGTCGATACGGCGAACGGCCCCCGTTACACCCGGGCCGGCAACTTCCGCCTCAACGACCAGCGCCAGCTGGTGGACGGCGGCGGCCTGCCGGTTCTGGCCGACGACGGCCAGCCCATCACCATCCCCGCCGGCACCACCGACATCAAGGTCAGCGGCGACGGCACCGTCGCCACCGAGCTGGGTCCGGTGGGCCGGCTGAACATCGTGACCTTCCCCAACGAGCAGCTGATGACCGAGGTGGGCGGCGGCCTCTACGTCAGCGACGAGGAGCCGCAGGCGGCCCCCGCCGACACCAAGGTGGCACAAGGCTTGCTTGAGGGTTCCAACGTGAAGCCGGTGGTGGAGATGACGACGATGATCGAGATCCAGCGCCAGTACCAGTCCAACCAGCGGCTGATCGACAGCGAGCACGAACGCATGCGCACGGCCATCCAGAGGCTGGGCCGCACGACGGTCTGAACGAACGGGTAGAAGAGAAAAAGAGGAGCACGGGTCATGCGCAGCCTCGCCATCGGCGCCACCGGGATGATCGCCCAGCAGCTCAACGTCGAGACGATCTCCAACAACATCGCCAACGCCACCACGACCGGCTTCAAGAAGCAGCGCGCCGAGTTCCAGGACCTGCTGTACCAGAACTTCCGCCGCATCGGCTCGACCTCGTCGGACGCCGGCACCATCGTGCCGACCGGCGTGCAGGTCGGCGCCGGGGTGCGCATCGCCGCCGTGGCCCGCGTGCTGGAGCAGGGCAACCTGAACGTCACCGACAACAAGCTCGACCTGGCGATCAACGGCTCGGGCTACTTCCAGGTGCAGCTGCCGAACGGCGACACCTCCTACACCCGCGCCGGCAACTTCAAGCTGTCGCCCGAGGGCATGATCGTGACCGCCGACGGCTACCCGGTGCAGCCCGCCATCACCATCCCCGCCGAGGCGGTGGACGTCGCCATCAACCCGTCGGGCGAGGTGCTGGTGAAGCTGGACGGCCAGGTGGAATCCCAGAACGTCGGCCAGCTCCAGCTCGCCACCTTCGCCAACGCCGCCGGCCTCGAGGCGATCGGCGACAACCTCTTCCTGCAAACCCCGGCCTCGGGCGAGGCGATCGCCGGCAATCCCGGCGCCCCCGGCTTCGGGCGCGTGACCCAGGGCGCCCTGGAGACCTCCAACGTGAACATCGTGCAGGAGATCACCACGCTGATCAGCGCCCAGCGGGCCTACGAGATGAACTCCAAGATCATCAAGGCCACCGACGAGATGATGCAGCAGGCCGGCCAGATGCGCTGACGCCGCCGCGATCTGACCCGAAGGAACCGCCGCCATGACGCGCACCGCCTCCCTCCTCCTCGGCACCGCCCTCGCCGCCGCCCTCCTCGCCGTCCCGGCCACCCGGCCGGCCGCCGCCCCGGCCGCCGCACCCCCGGCCATCGTCTACGGCGCGGCCCATGTCGAAGCGGTGTTGAGCGACGCCCTGTCCCGCCACGTCGCGGTCGGGCGCCTGCGCATGGAGCTGGACAGCCGCGCGCTCGAGTTGCGCGCTCCCCAGGGCGCCGGCAGCCTCGCCGTTGAGAATCTCTACTACAGCCCGGTGCAGGGCCGCTTCGCCGCCGAGATCGTCGTCGCCGACACCCGGCCGACGGTCCGCCTGCCGGTGTCGGGACGCGCCTACGGGGTGGTGGAGGTGCCGGTCCTGGCCCGCCGCGTCTCCCCCGGCGACGTCATCGGCGCCGACGACATCGACTGGCAGGAGGTGCGCGCCGAGCAGACCGGCAGCGACATCGCCGCCACCGACGCCCAGGTGATCGGCATGACCCCCCGGCGCGGCGTCCCGGTCAACCAGCCGGTCCGCCTGCGCGACCTCCAGTCGCCGCGGCTGGTCGACAAGGGGGCGCTGGTCACCATCACGCTCGCCTCCGCCAACCTGTCGCTGTCGGCCCAGGGCAAGGCCCTTCAGGACGGCGGCCGGGGCGACGTCATCCGCGTCGTCAACACCCAATCCAACCGCATCGTCGAAGCGACGGTCGCCGGCCCCAACCTCGTCGCCGTGGCAAAGCCCGGCCTGACCGCGAAGTAAGGAGAAAGCTCCCATGCCCGCCCGGAACACCGTCCCGACGACCGCGGTCCGCACCGCCTTCCGCTTCGCCCTGCTCGCCGCCGTGGCGGCCGGCCTGCCCGCCTGCAACGCCCTGTCGCGGGTCGCCGACATCGGCTCGGCGCCGGCGCTGAGCAAGATCCAGGACCCCTACACGCAGCCGGGCTACCAGCCGGTCAGCCTGCCGATGCCGACGCCCCTGCCGGCGGAGCGCAACCCGAACTCGCTGTGGCGGACCGGCTCCAAGGCTTTCTTCAAGGACCAGCGCGCCAACAAGGTCGGCGACATCCTGACCGTCAACATCCAGATCAACGACCAGGCCCAGCTCTCCAACGAGAGCAACCGCTCGCGCAACAACTCCGACCGGGCGGGCATGCCGAGCTTCCTCGGCCTGGAGGGCGCCGCCGGCCTGCGCAAGATCCTGCCGGAAGAGGTGGTCCCCGACAGCCTCGTCGACCTTTCCAGCCAGACCAACAACACCGGCCGCGGCGCCATCAAGCGCAACGAGCAGGTCAACCTGAAGGTGGCGGCCCTGGTCACCCAGACCCTGCCGAACGGCAACATGGTCATCCAGGGGCGCCAGGAGGTCCGCGTGAACTACGAGGTGCGCGACCTGATCATCACCGGCGTCGTCCGGCCGGAGGACATCACCGCGCAGAACACCATCAGCTACGAGAAGGTCGCCGAGGCCCGCATCTCCTACGGCGGCCGCGGCCAGATGACCGACGTGCAGCAGCCGCGCTACGGCCAGCAGCTCTTCGACATCATCATGCCCTTCTGAGGACGGCGCGGGCGGCGGAAGCCGCAGGCACCCGTCCCGCGCCCGGCCGGAGGCCGCCGGCTCCGACGAGGAGGCCGGCAGCTTCTGCCGGGCGGCCGATTCAACCGGGCCGTTTCTGCCAGCCCGCGGTGTCCGGCCGGACCCGTCAGGACCGGCCGGTGAAGCGCGGGTTCCAGCGCCGCAGAAGCGGATGCTCCTCGGGATCGAGCACCGGCGGCAGGCCGGAGACCCGGCCGCCCGCCTCGGCGGGGATGCAGAACAGGTTGATGCCCATGCCACGCCCGTGCAGGCGGGTGCCGTCGTCGACGAAGCCGGTCTCGTAGAGCGGCTCGCTCCGCCCGAAGAAATTGTTCGGGTTGTGGAAGGGCGTGACGCACCAATGGCAGGCGTAACCCAGGTCCTGGAGCAGACGGATCAGGTCCGGCGACTTCTCGACCCGATCGTTCTCCACATAGAGGGCGGGGCGCAGCCGGCGGATGGTGTCGCGGGCGCCGAGCAGGACGCCGGCTTCCATTCCTTCCACGTCGATCTTGATCAGGCGCAGCCGGTCGAAGGTGCAGACGTCGTCAAGCCGGCGCTGCGGCACCAGCCGGGTGCCCGGGATGGCGTCCAGGGCGATGCCGCCGAAGTTGCCGTCCGCGTCCATGGCGACGTCGTCCAGAGCCAGCACGTCCTCGCGGTCGCCGAGCGCCGCGGCCACGCAATCGACGCCGGTCACGGCGTTCAGCGCCATGTTGGCACACAGCAGCTGGTGGTTCAGCCGGATCGGTTCGAACGCCAGGACCCGGCCGGTCGGCCCCGTCAGGCGGGCGAGCGCCAGCGTGTGGGCCCCGATGTTGGCCCCGGCGTCGACCACCGCGTCGCCCGGCCGCAAGACCTGGCGGAAGAGGGCCACCTCGCTCTCGAAATACTCGCCGTAATAGTCCAGCGAGCGCCCGACCACCGTGTCGTGCCGGTTGAACAGCATGAAGCCGTGGCGCGCCCGGATCAGCCGGTTGGTCCCGGAGCCGCCGAGGAGATCGTGGGCGGGGTCGGCGGTCATCGCGGTTCCTCCTTCGCCGGAAGGGCGGCCAGGAAATCGAGGATGGCGGCGGTCGCGCCGCCCGGCGCGATGGCAGCGATGCAGTGCGCCCCGGCGGCGGCGCAGGAACCCGCGCAGGGAGCCACCGGGGCCGGCGGGCGCAGCACCAGCGCCCGGTCGGTCCAGGGGCGGAATCGCTCCGGGGCGTGGATGTGCCCCGGGTCGCCGCCCGCCGGATGGCAGGAGAACACCGCAACCGGCGTGCCCACCGCCGCGGCGAGGTGGGCCGGGCCGGAATCCATGGACAGCAGCAGCGCCGCCCGCTCGATCACCGCCGCCGCTTCGGGCAGGCTGGTCCGCCCGGTCAGGTCGTGGGTCCGCCCCGGCAGGGCCGCGGCCAGGACCGCCGCCGCCGCCGCCTCGTCGGCGCTGCCCAGCAGCAGGG
>JAEZHQ010000073.1 GCA_023416455.1 Pseudomonadota bacterium
ACCTGCTGCTGCGCGAGCATTTCGGCTTCTCCATCCCGTTCATGGAGGGGCTGAACGGCGTCATCTTCGTCCAGAGCATCCATTATTTCCCTTCATCCTCATCAACCTGTCGGCCAGCCTGAAGAACATCGACCGGGCGATGGAGGAATCGGCGCAGAACCTCGGCTGCCACGGCTTCCGGCTGTTCCGCCGCATCGTCTTCCCGCTGGCCATGCCGGGCTACGTCGCCGGTGCCTCGCTGGTCTTCATCAAGGTGTTCGACGACCTCGGCACGCCGCTGCTGCTGAACGTCAACGACATGCTGGCTCCGCAGGCCTACCTGCGCATCTCCTCCATCGGCATCGCCGACCCCATGGGATACGTGATCTCGGTCGTGCTGATCGTCTGCTCGCTTCTGGCGCTGTGGGTGTCGGCGCTGGCCATGCGGGGCAAGGACTACGCCACCGTGCAGCGCGGCGGCGGCGGGCTGGCGCGGCGGCGGATGACGCGGGCGGAGACGGTCGCCGCCTACGGGGTGGTGCTGCTGATCCTGGTGCTGGTGCTGGCCCCGCACATCGGGCTCGGCCTGCTGTCCTTCGCCACCATCTGGTCCTTCAGCCCGCTGCCCGACGCCTTCACACTGAAGCACTACCACACCGTCTTCGTGGAGAGCGGGCAGTACATCACCAACACGCTGCTCTACGCCTCGCTGGCGGCGGCGCTGGACGTGGTGATCGGCACCGCCATCGCCTATCTGGTCCTGCGCACCCGGCTGCCCGGCCGCCAGTGGCTGGACTACATCGCCATGGCGGCGCTGGCGGTGCCCGGCGTGGTGCTGGGCATCGGCTACCTGCGCACCTTCTACGACGTGCCCATGCCCTTCTCGGGCCAGCCGCTGTCGAACTTCTGGCTGATCCTGGTCTTCGCGCTGGCCATCCGGCGCCTGCCCTACGCGCTGCGCGCCTGCACCGCCGCCCTCCAGCAGGTCAGCGCCTCGCTGGAGGAGGCGGCGGAGAATCTGGGAGCCACCAAGCTGCGCACGGTCGGGCGCATCGTCGTGCCGCTGATGTCGGGCGGCATCCTGGCCGGCTTCGTCACCAGCTTCGCCACCGCGGCGGTGGAGCTGTCGGCGACCATCATGCTGGTCCACGCCCAGAGCGACGCGCCGCTGGCCTACGGCCTCTACGTCTACATGCAGTCCGCGGCCGGGCGCGGCCCGGGGGCGGCGCTGGGCGTCTTCGCCGTCGTCATCGTCGGGCTGGGCACCTACCTGTCCCACGTCATCATCGAGCGCGGCCGCCGCGAACGCGGCCAGGACCGTTGAGGGGAGAGCCTCCGCCATGAACCAGCAGTTTTCCCCCGCCGCCCTGGCCGCCGACATGCGCAGCCTGGGCGTCCGCATCGAGGGCGTCGACCTCGCCTACGGCAGCAACCACGTCCTGAAGGACGTCCATCTCGACATCCAGCCGGGCGAGTTCTTCGCCTTCCTGGGGCCGTCGGGCTGCGGAAAGACGACGCTGCTCCGGCTGATCGCCGGCTTCAACACCGCCCGGCGCGGCGAGGTGCGGATCGGCGACCGCGACATCTCCGCCCTGCCGCCGCACCGGCGCGACGTCGGCATGGTGTTCCAGAGCTACGCCCTGTGGCCGCACATGACGGTGCGCCGCAACGTCTCCTTCGGCCTGGAGGAGCGGCGCGTGCCGCGGGCCGAGGTCGAGCGCCGGGTCGACGCGGCGCTCGACCTCGTGGGGCTCCGGCATCTGGCCGACCGCCGCCCCTCGCAGCTCTCCGGCGGGCAGCAGCAGCGCGTGGCGCTGGCCCGCACCATCGTCGTCGAGCCCAAGGTGCTGCTCCTCGACGAGCCGCTGTCGAACCTCGACGCCAAGCTGCGCGTGCAGATGCGCCAGGAGCTGCTGGGCCTCCAGCGCAAGCTCGGCCTGACCACCATCTTCGTCACCCACGACCAGGAGGAGGCGAACACCATCTGCGACCGCATCGCGGTGATGGACGACGGCCGGGTCCAGCAGGTTGGCACGCCGCAGGAGCTGTACGACCATCCGGCCAACCTGTTCGTGGCGGGCTTCCTCGGCACCGCCAACGTGCTGGACGGCGAGGTGCGCGGCGACGGCGCGTCCTGCGCCTTCGTCGGCCCCGGCTTCACGCCGGTGCCGCTGCCGCCATCGGTGGCGGCCGGCACCACCGGCAAGCTGATGTTCCGGCCGCAGAACCTGACCATCCGGGCGGACGGCGCACCGCTGGCCCCCGGCCAGGCCCGGCTGGCCGGAATCATCCGCCACCGGGAGTTCCTGGGCGCCTCCATCCGCTACGCCGTGGAGGTCGGCGGCCAGCGCGTCCAGGTGGACGCGCCGCATCAGGCGGGCGACGCCCTGCTCGCGCCGGACACGGCGATCCTGCTCGACCTCGCCGCCGACAAGGCCCGCTTCCTGCACCGATAGGACCCCACCCGTGAGCCAACCCGTGACCCGCCCGCCGTTCCGGGCCGTTCTCTTCGATCTCGACGGCACCCTGGTCGACAGCGCCGACGATCTCATGCACGCCACCAACGCCCTGCTCGCCGAGCTGGGCCGCCCGCCGGTCGGGCCGGCGGCGGTCCGCTCCTTCATCGGCGACGGCGCGGCCAAGCTGGTGGAGCGCGCGCTGGCCGCCACCGGCGGGCTGCCGGGGGCGGAGGAGACGGCGCGCTGCGTCCGCCGCTTCCTGGCCATTTACGAGGCCGACCCCAGCGCCCGCAGCGCGCTCTATCCCGGCGTCGCCGGGACGCTGGAGGCGCTGGCCGGCGCCGGGCTGCGGCTCGGCGTCTGCACCAACAAGCCGATGGCGGCGACCCGGCGGCTGCTGGAGGATCTCGGCATCGCCGGGCGCTTCGCCGCGGTGGTCGGCGGCGACAGCCTGCCCGTCCGCAAGCCGTCGCCCGAGCCGGTGCTGGCCCTGCTCGACGCTCTCGGCGTCCGGCCGGAGGAGGCCGCCTTCGTCGGCGACAACGAGCACGACGTGGCCGCCGCCCGGGCGGCCGGCGTGGCGCGCGTGCTGCTGGTGCGCTACGGCTACGCCCGGGTGCCTTTGGACAGCCTGCCCCACGACGGCATCCTGGACGGCTTCGCCGACCTGACGGCGGCGCTGGCGGCGCCGGCATGCTGAGCGCGGTGCTGTTCTGCCGCCACGGCGAGACGGAGAGCAACCGCGGCGGCTGGCTCGCCGGATCGCGCGACGTGCCGCTGACCGACCGCGGCCGCGAGCAGGCGCGGGC
>JAEZHQ010000087.1 GCA_023416455.1 Pseudomonadota bacterium
GTCCTTCCCCGCGCCCGCGGCGTTCCGCCGCCCCGGCAAGCGCACCACACTCATCGACATTCCTCCACGCCTTGTCCAGTCGGCATCGCCCGGCGCCGGTCTCCCGGATGGCGCCGACGCATCAACACGCCGCAGCGTCTCTTTGTATACAGGAGGTGGACACCGCGTATCCAGTATGATAGTCCTTCGCGGCAAGAATGAAAGCCGGGACCCCAGGGCCGGGTCCCCGCGACGAGCGGTCTGGGGAGGTCGCGCATGGATTTTGCGCTATCGGAGGAGCAGCAGGCGTTCCGTGACACCGCGCGCGATTTCGCGCGGCTGGAGATGGCGCCGCACGCCGCCCTCTGGGACGAGGAGGGCATCTTTCCGGTCGACACGCTGCGGCAGGCGGCGGCGCTGGGATTCGCCGGCATCTATGTGGGCGACGACGTGGGCGGCTCGGGCCTCGGCCGTCTCGACGCGGCGGTGATCTTCGAGGAGCTGGCGGCGGCCTGCCCGTCCACGGCGGCCTACATCTCCATCCACAACATGGCGTCCTGGATGATCGACCGCTTCGGCGACGACGCCCAGCGCCGGCGCTTCCTGCCGAAGCTCACCGCCATGGAGCATTTCGCCAGCTACTGCCTGACCGAGCCGGGGGCGGGATCCGACGCCGCCGCCCTGCGCACGCGGGCCGAGCGCGACGGCGACCATTACGTGCTGAACGGCTCCAAGGCCTTCATCTCGGGCGGCGGGGCGTCGGACGTCTATGTCTGCATGGTGCGCACGGGCGAGGCCGGGCCGAAGGGCATCTCCTGCCTGGTGGTGGAGAAGGGCACGCCCGGCCTGTCCTTCGGCAAGCAGGAGCACAAGCTGGGCTGGAAGAGCCAGCCGACCGCGGCGGTGGTGTTCGAGAACTGCCGGGTTCCCGTCGCCAACCGCATCGGCGCCGAGGGCGAGGGCTTCCGCATCGCCATGAAGGGGCTGGACGGCGGGCGCCTGAACATCGCCGCCTGCTCCGTCGGCGGCGCCCGCTTCTGCCTGGAGCAGGCCATCGCCTACTGCGGCGAGCGCAAGCAGTTCGGCCGGCCGCTCAGCGCCTTCCAGGCGCTCCAGTTCAAGATCGCCGACATGGCGACGGAGCTGGACGCGGCCCGGCTCATGCTGCACCGCGCCGCCGCCAGCCTCGACGCCGGGTCGCCCGAGGCGACCGCGCAGTGCGCCATGGCCAAGCGCTTCGCCACCGACATCGGATTCCAGGTGGTGAACGAGGCGCTTCAGCTGCACGGCGGCTACGGCTACATCAAGGAATACCCCATCGAGCGGTATTTCCGGGATCTGCGCGTCCATCAGATCCTCGAAGGCACCAACGAGATCATGCGCGTGATCATCGCCCGCCACCTCACCGGCGGCTGAGAGCATCCATTCGAACGGGCAATCGGCCGGCGCCAAGCCGGACGACGAAAAAAGGGGGAAAGCATGGCGACAATCGCCTTTATCGGGCTCGGCAACATGGGCGCGCCGATGATGCGCAACCTGCTGAAGGCCGGCCACACGGTGCAGGCCTACGACCTGTCGGAGGCCGCCTGCGCCGCCGCGCGCGAGGCCGGGGCGTCGGTGGCCGCCGGGCCGGGGGCGGCGGTCGTGGGCGCCGAGGCGGTCGTCACCATGCTGCCGGCCGGCCGGCACGTCCGCGAGGTCTACACCGGCGCCGACGGGATCATCGCCAACGCCGGCCCGAACACCCTGTTCATCGACAGCTCCACCGTAGACGTGGACTCCGCCCGCGCGGTCGCCGCGGCGGCGGCCGAGGCCGGCCACGTCATGGTGGACGCGCCGGTGTCGGGCGGCGTCGGCGGGGCCGAGGCCGGCACGCTGACCTTCATGGTCGGCGGCACCGGGGAGGCGTTCGCGCGGGCCGAGCCGATCCTCGCCCGCATGGGCAAGGCGATCATCCACGCCGGCGGCCCGGGCAACGGCCAGGCGGCCAAGATCTGCAACAACATGATCCTCGGCGTCTCGATGATCGCCGTGTCGGAAGCCTTCGCGCTGGCCGAGAAGCTGGGGCTGGACGCGCAGAAGCTGTTCGACATCGCGTCCAAGTCGTCGGGCCAGTGCTGGTCGCTGACCAGCTATTGCCCGGTGCCGGGGCCGGTCCCCGCCTCGCCGGCCAACCGCGGCTACCAGCCGGGCTTCGCCGCCGCCATGATGCTGAAGGATCTGAAGCTGGCCGTGGAGGCCGGGCAGAGCGCCGGCAGCCCGCTGCCGCTGGGCGGCGAGGCGGCGCAGATCTACACCCTGTTCTGCAACGCGGGCAACGGCGGCCTCGACTTCTCCGGAATCGTCACCATGCTGCGGGGCCGGCCATGACCGACGCCACGGCCCCGAGGCCGGACACCCCCATGTTCGAGTCGCGCGGGGTCTCCCTGCGCTTTGGCGGCGTCCAGGCGCTGACCGACGTCAGCTTCCAGGTTCGCAAGGGCGAGCTGTTCTCCATCATCGGGCCGAACGGGGCGGGCAAGACCTCGATGGTCAACTGCATCTCCGGGCGCTACCGGCCGACCGACGGGAAGGTCTACTTCAAGGGCCAGGACGTCACCGGGATGACGCCCAACCACCGGGCGGCGCTGGGCATCGGGCGCACCTTCCAGAACCTGGCGCTGTTCGGCCACATGACGGTGCTCGACAACATCATGGTCGGGCGCCACCACCTGCTGAAGAACAACTTCCTGACCGGCTCGCTCTACTGGCTGACCGGGGCGCGGCGGGAGGAGCTGGCGCACCGCCGCGAGGTCGAGGAGATCATCGACTTCCTGGAGATCCAGCACGTCCGCAAGGCCACCGCCGGCACCCTGTCCTACGGCCTGCGCAAGCGCGTCGAGCTGGCCCGCGCCATCGCGCTCAAGCCCGACCTCATCCTCCTCGACGAGCCGATGGCCGGCATGAACCTGGAGGAGAAGGAGGACATGGCCCGCTACATCGTCGACCTCAACGAGGAATGGGGCATGACGGTCGTCATGATCGAGCACGACATGGGCGTGGTCATGGACATCTCCCACCGCGTCGTCGTGCTGGAGTTCGGCAAGAAGATCGCCGAGGGCTCGCCCGGGGAGGTGCTGGCCGATCCCCGCGTCAAGCGCGCCTACCTGGGCGAGGACGACGCGGAGGAGAGCGCTCCGCAGCAGGAGGTCGCGTGATGGCCAACCCCAGCCTGTCCCTTCCCGACCTGTCGGTCCACGACACGCTGCCCAAGCTGCTCTCCCTGCACGCCCGCGAGCACGCCGGGGCGGTGGCGATGCGCGAGAAGGACTTCGGCATCTGGCGCGAGCTGACCTGGGCCGACGTGCACGCCCGCGTGCGCGCCTTCACGCTGGGCCTGGTCCGCCTGGGCGTCGAGCGCGGCCACGTGCTGGGGCTGCTCGGCGACAACCGCCCGGACTGGGTGATGGGCGAGATCGCCGCCCACGCCATGGGGGCGATGAGCCTGGGCATCTACCGCGACGCCATGGACGAGGAGGTCGCCTACCTCATCACCTACGCCGACGTCCACATCGTGCTGGCCGAGGACGAGGAGCAGGTCGACAAGCTGCTCAACCTGGGCGACCGGCTGCCCACGCTGAAGCGGATCATCTATTCCGACCCGCGCGGCATGCGCAAATACGCCGACCCGCGCCTGATGGAGGCCGCCGAGTTGGTCCGCCTGGGCGAGGAGCTGCACCGCGAGCAGCCCGGCCTCTACGAGGAGCTGGTGGCGCGCACCCGGGGCGAGGACGTGGCGGTGCTGTGCACCACCTCGGGCACCACCTCCAACCCCAAGCTGGCCATGCTGCCGGCGGGGCGGCTGCTGCGCCACTGCGCCAGCTACCTGGCGGTCGATCCCAAGGGGCCGCAGGACGAGTATGTCTCGGTTCTGCCGCTGTCCTGGATCATGGAGCAGATCTACGCGGTCGGCATGGGGATGCTGGCGCGGATGCGCGTGAACTTCGTCGAGGAAGCCGAGACGATGATGAACGACTTCCGCGAAATCGGGCCGAGCTTCGTGCTGTTCGCCCCCCGCCTGTGGGAGCAGATCGCCGCCGACGTGCGCGCCCG
>JAEZHQ010000115.1 GCA_023416455.1 Pseudomonadota bacterium
CGCCGCGACCGTCACCCTGCCCGCCGGCACGGGCGCGCTGCGCTGGACCCTGGTCGAGGAGACCGGGGCGGCGCGCGAGGGCGCCGTCCTGTTCGGTGACCTGCCGCTGCTGCGCCGCGCCGCGCTCGACGGCGCCGCCGTTGAGGTGCGGCGCCTCGACCTCGGGCCGGCGCCGCCCGCCGGCTACCACCGGCTGCGGCTGGAGTCCGACGGGCCGCCGGCCGAGACCACGGTCATCGCGGTGCCCGACCGCTGCCACCTGCCGGCGCCGCTGGAGATGGGCGGGCGCATCTGGGGCCTGTCGGCCCAGCTCTACGCGCTGCACGGCGCCGGCGACTGGGGCATCGGCGACTTCGGCAGCCTGACCAGCCTGATCGATCTCGCCGCGGCGCGCGGGGCCGGGCTGGTCGGGGTCAACCCGCTGCACGCGCTGTTCCTCGACGCGCCGGCCGCGGCCAGCCCCTATTCACCGGCCAGCCGCCTGTTCCTCAACCCGCTCTACATCGACGTCACGGCGGTGCCGGAGCTGATGCAGGACGGGGCGGCGCGGGCGCGCATCGCCTCGGCGCCCGTCGCGGCGGCGCTGGCCGCCGCCCGCGCCGCCCCCCTGGTGGATTATCCGGGGGTGGCAGCGCTGAAGCTGCCCATCCTGGAGTCGCTGTTCGAGACCTTCCGGCGGCAGGCCCCGGCCGGGCGGCGGAGCGCCTTTGACGCCTTCCGCGCGGCGGCCGGCGGGCCGCACGGCGACCTGGAGCGGTTCTGCACCTTCCAGGCCCTGCGCGAGCGCTTCGCCGCGCAGGGCGCCGCCGACTGGCACCGGTGGCCTGAACCCTTCCGCGACCCGGACTCGCCCGAGACCCGGCGCTTCGCCGCGGAGCACGGCGGCCGCGTCGCCTTCTTCGCCTGGCTGCAATGGCTGGCCGAGGGCCAGCTCCAGGCGGCGGCGGAGCGGGCGCGGGCGCTCGGCATGGCGGTCGGCCTCTACCGCGACCTCGCCGTCGGGGCCGACCCCGCCGGGGCGGAGCGCTGGGGCGAAGGCGGGACGGCGCCCCGGGCCATCGTCGACGGCGCCCGGGTCGGCGCGCCGCCCGACCTGTTCAACCCGGCCGGCCAGGACTGGGGCCTGCCGCCCTTCTGCCCGCGGGCTCTGCGCGCCGGCGGCTACGCCCGCTTCATCGCGCTCCTGCGCGCCAACATGCGCCACGCCGGCGCCCTGCGCATCGACCACGCCATGGCCCTCCAGCGCGTCTACTGGATCCCGCGGGGGCTGCCGCCCGCGCAAGGGGCGTATGTGTCCTACCCGATGGACGACCTCCTCGGGATTCTGGCCCTGGAGAGCCAGCGCAACCGTTGCCTCATCGTCGGCGAGGATCTGGGGACGGTGCCCGACGGGTTCCGGGAGCGGATGACGGAGGCGGGAATCCTGAGCTACCGCGTGGTGGTCTTCGAATGGGCCGGGGACGGCGGCTTCAAGGGGCCGGATGACTATCCCTATCCGGCGCTCGCCACCGTGGGCAGCCACGACCTCGCCCCGTTGCGCGGCTGGTGGGAGGGGCGCGACATCGACCTCAAGGAGGAGGCGGGTCTCTACCCCGCCGAGGGCGAGGCCGGGCGCCAGCGCGACCGCCGCGCCGCCGAGCGCGGACGCCTGGTCGAGGCCCTGCGCGCCGCCAGCCTGCCGCTGCCCGCCAGCTTCGACGCCGACCAGCCCTACGGGGAGGCGCTGGGCCAGGCGGTGCACGCCTTCCTGGCCCGCAGCAACGCCGCCCTCGCCATGGTCCAGCTGGAGGACATGACGGGGCAGCGCGAGCTGATGAACCTGCCGGGCACGGTGAACGAGCACCCGAACTGGCGGCGCAAGCTCGGCCTTGGCCTCGAAGCGCTCGCCGACGCGCCCGGCCCCGGCGCCATCGCCGGCATCCTGGCGGCGGCCCGGCCGGCGGCCCTGAGCGAAACCGCTTCCGCCGCGAAGGAGTGATGCCGTTTTGAAAGACTGAGGCGCTGGATTTCCCTCACGACCGGCCTTCCCGGCTTCCCCCCGCCACCGGCCTTCCAACACATGGAGGGAGAGGAAGGGCGGGTGGGGTCGGGAACCGTCACCCGACACAGGAGCCCTCCCGATGACACCCCCCTCCGCGGTGTCCCCCGCGCCGGCCCCCGGTGCCGGCAAGCCGGTCCCCCGGGCCACCTACCGCGTGCAGCTGCGCGCCGAGTTCGGCTTCGCGCGCACCGCGGCGATCGCCGACTATCTGGCGCGGCTCGGCATCAGCCACCTCTACGCCTCGCCCTACATGAAGGCGCGGCCGGGCAGCACGCACGGCTACGACATCGTCGACCACAACGCGCTGAACCCGGAGCTGGGCGACGAGGCAACCTTCCGCGGCATGCTCGACGCGCTGCGCCGCAACGGGCTGGGCCAGATCCTCGACTTCGTGCCCAACCACATGGGGGTCGGCGGGGCCGACAACGGCTGGTGGCTGGATGTGCTGGAATGGGGGCCGGACAGCCGCTTCGCCGGCTATTTCGACATCGAGTGGGAACCCGACCGCCGCTACCTGCAAGGCAAGGTGCTGGTCCCCCTCCTCGGCGACCAGTTCGGCGCCGTGCTGGAGGCGGGCGCGCTGGAGCTGCGCTTCGATCCGCAGGCCGGCGGCTTCGCCGTGTGGGCCTATGGAACGCACAAGCTGCCGGTGCGCCCGGTCGACTACGGCGCCATCCTCGGCACCGACCACCCGGAGCTGGAGCGCATCGGCGACGCCTTCGCCCATCTCGACCACGCCCACCCGCATCAGGTCCGCCGCGCCGCGACGCTGAAGGCGGCGCTGGCGGCGCTGGTCGCCGGACAGCCGGAGCTGGCCGAGGCGGTGGAGCGCCGCGTCGCCCGCTTCCGCGGCGAGGAGGGCGAGCCGGAGAGCTGGCCCCCCCTCGCCGACCTCATCGCGCGGCAGCACTGGCGGGCCGCCGACTTCAAGGTGGCGGCGGCCGACATCAACTACCGCCGCTTCGTCTACATCAACGAGCTGGCCGGCCTGCGCATGGAGGAGCCGGAGCTGTTCGACGTCGCCCACCGCTTCGTCCTGGGGCTGGTCGGGGACGGCACGCTGGACGGGCTGCGCATCGACCACATCGACGGGCTCTACGATCCCAAGGGCTATTGCCGCCGCCTCGTCGAGGCGGCGCCGCGGCCCTTCTACCTCGTGGTCGAGAAAATCCTGGCGCGCCACGAGCGGCTGCGCGAGGACTGGCCCATCGACGGGACCACCGGCTACGAGTTCGCCAACCTGGTGGGCGGGCTGTTCGTCGATCCGGAGGCCGAGGCGGCCTTCACCCGCCTTTACGCCGACTTCACCGGCCGGCACGAGGGCTTCGAGGAGGTGGTGCGGGCGGCCAAGATCCGCATCATGGAAAGCGAGATGGCCAGCGAGCTGCACGTGCTGGCCCGGGCGGCGGCGCGCATCGCCCGCTCCAACCCGCGCACCGCCGATTTCACCGCCAACATCCTGCACCAGGCGCTGAAGGAGATCATCGCCCGCTTCCCGGTCTACCGCACCTACCTGGACGACTCGCCGGAGGGCGGGTCGCCGTCCGACCTCGACCGCCGCGACATCGACTGGGCGGTCAGCCGGGCGCGCCGGGTCGAGCAGGGGCCGGACGGGTCGGTCTACGACTTCCTGCAACGGCTTCTGACCACCGAACTTGTGGCGGTGCCGCGCAGCGGCTACAGCCGCCAGCGGGTGATCCGCTTCGCCATGAAGTTCCAGCAGTACAGCGGCCCGGTCATGGCCAAGGGGCTGGAGGACACCGCCTTCTACCGCTACAACCGGCTGGTCGCCCTGAACGAGGTCGGCGGTCATCCCGACCATTTCGGCGTCAGCACCGCCGCCTTCCACCGCGCCAACCAGGAGCGGGCGGCCCGCTGGCCGGCCGCCATGCTGGCCACCACCACCCACGACACCAAGCGCGGCGAGGACGCCCGCGCCCGCCTCTACGCCCTGTCCGAGATGCCCGAGGACTGGGAGCGGCATATCCAGACCTGGAGCCGCCTGCTGCGCGCCCGGCGCGGCGACGTCGAGGGCACCGCCCCGCCCGACCGCAACGACGAGTATCTGTTCTACCAGCTTCTCCTCGGCGCCTGGCCGGCGGAGCTGACCGGCGCCGATCCGGCGGGCCTCGACCCGCAGGCCATGGCCGGCTTCGCCGAGCGCATCGCCGCCGCCATGGTCAAGTCCCTGCGCGAGGCCAAGCTGCATTCCACCTGGGCCGCCCCCAACGACGCCTACGAAAGCGCCATGACCGGCTTCGTCCACGACGCGCTGGACTGCACGCGGAGCAACGCCTTCCTCGACGCCTTCCTGCCCTTCCAGGCGGCGGTCGCCCGGATCGGCATGGTCAACGGGCTGAGCCAGGCCCTGCTCAAGCTGACCTGTCCCGGCGTGCCCGACATCTACCAGGACTGCGAGCTGTGGAACCTCACCCTCGTCGATCCCGACAACCGCCGCCCCGTCGATTACGAGGCGCGCCGCGCCCTGCTCGACCGGGTGGCCGAAACGCCCATGGCCGCGCTGCTCGACCGCTGGCCGGACGGGGCGGTGAAGCTGGCGCTGACCTGGCGGACGCTGCGCCTGCGGGCCGACAGGCCCGACCTGTTCGCGGCCGGCGACTATGTGCCGCTGGAGGCGGCGGGCGCGCGGGCGGACCATATCGTCGCCTTCGCCCGTTGCCGGGGGGACGGGGCGGTGGTGGTGGCC
>JAEZHQ010000128.1 GCA_023416455.1 Pseudomonadota bacterium
GCAGCAGGCGGTGGCCGTGCAGGGCCGGCGACCAGGCGGTCCAGGCGCGGAAGCGGCGGATCGCCCGGGCGAGCGCGAGCCGGGCCGCGGCCCGCTCCCGCATCGGCGGCAGCGGGCCGTCGGCCAGGGCCAGCGCCCGGTAGAACAGGAAGCTCGGGCGCAGCAGGCCGTCCTTGAAGGCGCTGTCCAGGTCGAGCGTCGCGGTGATCTCGGCCAGCGCGGTGGCCGGCTCGCCGTCGCGGCCGAAGATCACCGCCAGCTGGAGCTTGGCCAGCGAGGCGAGCGCCAGCGGCGTGAACAGCCCGCTCCGCCGCATCGCTGCGAAGGCCTCGTCCTGGTCCAGATGCGCCCCGTGCAGGCGGGCCGGACGTTCGCCGCCGGCCCGCAGGTTGGCAACGGCCTGGCGCAGGGCGCGCAGGTGGAGCTCGTTGTAGCGGTTGCCGATGCGCTCCAGCAGATGGAGGGTGTCGCCCAGCTCGGCCTCCAGCGCCGCCAGGTCGATGCCGGCCAGCCAGGCGCACCAGGGGGCGTTGGCGGCGGCGTAGCCGCCGAACTCGTGGTCGCCGCGGTCCAGGCACTGCCGGCTCAGCTGGCGGGAGCGGTCGTGCTGGCGGATCCAGGGAAGCGACCATTGATCGTGGATGTACAGCCGGATGTAGGCGCCCTGGGGCGAGTTGCCGAACAGGGCGGGCGTCCCGGCCGCCGCCGTCGCGGTGTCGGCGAAGGCGCGGGCGGCCCCCGCCAGGTCGCCGGCCTTCGCGCAGGCCATGCCCCAGAAGCAGCGGGCGATGCTCTGCACCCAGGGGTCGCCGGTGCGCGCGCTCCAGCCCAGGAGCCGGACCGCCAGCGGCAGCATGAGGTCCGGCCGCGCGCTGTGGATGGGGCTGATGTGGGAGACCAGCAGCTCGCAGACCCCGGTGAAGCGGGTCGGCCGGTCGTCGGCCGGGGCGGTCAGCGGGGCCGCGTGGTGGCGCCGGAACAGCCAGGCGCCGTGCCGCCGCTCGAAGGCCGCGCGCGGCCGGCCGAGCCGCCGCGGCACCCGGATGCCGACCGCCTCCAGCGCCGCCAGGCCGATGGCCAGCGCCTGCTCGGCCTCGCCGCGGGTCAGCCGCGCGGTCATCCGCACCGCCTGGGCATGGGCCTGCTCCAGCCCGTCGGCGGTCCGCGTCAGCAGCGCCCGGGCGTAGTCCTCCATGACGTCGTGGTCGCCGGCCATGCAGGCGGCGGTGACCGCCTCGTCGTAGAGCGCCAGCAGGGTGGCCCGGTCCACCCCGGTCCCGGCGGCCTCGGCGGCCTCGGCCAGCGCGATGCCGGTGCGGGCGTAGCCGAGCGCCGGCGCGAAAGCCGCCTGGGCCTTGGCCCGCCGCGCCGCCTCCAGGTTGAGGGCGACGAGGCGCCGCCGCTCCGCGGGCTCGGCGATCAGCGTCCGCGCCCGGTTCAGGTGGTTCAGGATCTCGAACAGCGCCTCGCCGGGCCGTCCGTCCGGCGCTCCGGCCAGTTGCAGGCGGCCCAGCCGCAGGTGGAGGGCGGCGCGCTCCTCGGCGCCGACCAGCGTGTAGGCCGCCTGCTGGACCCGGTCGTGGAGGAAGCGGAAGCGCACCGCCGGCACCGCCCCGGCGTCCCCGGCCGGCGGGCCGGCGTCTCCGGCCGGTGGGCCGGCGTCTCCGGCTGGTGGGGCGGAGTCTTTACGCCGGCCGCCGCCCAGCCGGCGGTAGTCGCCGTCCAGCGGCACGATCAACCCCTCCTGGAGCGCCGGCCACAGCGCGTCGGCGATCCGCGCCGGCGGCAGGCCGGTGGCCGCCGCCAGGGTGGCAAGGTCGAAGACGCCGCCGATGCAGGCGGCGCGGCTGACCGCGGCGCCGCTGTCCGGGTCCAGGCGGCGCAGCTTGGCCACCATCAGGTCGACCACGTTGTCGGTGCTGTCGCGGGCGGCGATCCGGGCGGCGTCCCACCCCCAGCGCCCGCCGGCGTCCTGGACGATCAGGCCGTCCTCGTGCAGCGCCCGGAGGAACTGGGAGAGGAAGAAGGGGTTGCCCTCGGTCTTCTGGTGGCACAGCGCGGCCAGCCCGTGCACCGCCGCGTCGTCGCGGTGCAGCGTGCCGGCGACCACCGCCGCCACGTCGGCCAGGGCCAGAGGCCCGACCGACAGGGTGGTGACCCGGCCGTCGGCGCGGGCGATCTCGCCGGCGAGCAGCGCCAGCGGCTGCCCCGCCTCCAGGCTGTCCGGCCGGCTGGCCCCGATCACCAGCAGGTGGCGCATGTCGGAATCGGTGGCGATCTTGCCGAGCAGCGCCAGCGAGGAGCGGTCGGCCCATTGCAGGTCGTCGAGGAACAGGACCAGCGGCCGGTCGGCCGTGGCCAGCGCGACGAACAGGTTGCGGATGGTGAGCTGGAAGCGCAGCTCGTTCTCGGCCGGCGGCACCGCGGGCAGCGCCGGCGTCTCGCCCAGGATCACCGCGAAGGCGGGGGCCAGCTCGGTCACCACCCGGCCGTTGACCCCGACCGCCCGGGCGAGCGCGGCGCGGCGCCGCTCCAGCACCGCTTCCGGCTCGGCCAGCAGAAGCCGGGCCACGCCGTCCAGGGCCTGGACCAGGGCGGAATAGGGGATGTTGCGCTTGAACTGGTCGAACTTGCCCTCGGCGAACCAGCCGCGCGCCGCGGTGAGCGGCTTCTGGATCTCCTGCACCAGCGCCGACTTGCCGACGCCGGCCGGGCCGGACACCAGCAGCAGCTCCGCCGGTCCCGCCGCCGCCCGCGCGAAGCTGGCCATCAGCCGCTCGATCTCGGCGTCCCGGCCGTACAGCCGTTGCGGCACCTGGAAGCGCGGCGAGCGGTCGTGGCGGCCGAGCGGGAAGCCCTCCAGCCGCGCCGCGCCGCCCTCGCGCAGGGCGTCCAGGCAGGTCTCCAGGTCGGCCTGGACGCCGCGCGCGCTCTGGTAGCGCTGCTCCGGCTCCTTGGCCAGCAGCGTGAGAACGATCGCCGACACCGCCGGGGGAACCGCCGGGTTGAGCCGGTGCGGCGGCTCCGGCGCGCGGGCGAGATGGCCGTGGATCACCTCCAGCCGGTCGCGGCCGGAGAAGGGGGGGCGGCCGGTCAGCAGGTCGTAGAGGGTGGCGCCCAGCGCATAGAGGTCGCTGCGCCAGTCCAGGCTGCGGTTCATCCGCCCGGTCTGCTCGGGCGCGATGTAGGCGAGCGTGCCCTCCAGCCGGGCGACGTCGGCGGGCGCCGTCTCGCTGGCCAGCTCGGCGGCGATGCCGAAGTCGATCGCCTCGACCAGCTCGGCGGCGCCGTTCCAGATGATGTTGGCCGGGTTGATGTCCTTGTGGACGACGTTGCCGGCGTGGATGCGCGCCAGCGCCGCCGCCACCCGGGCGCCGACCGTCAGGATCTCGGCCAGGGTCAGCGGCCGGTCGCGGCAGCGCTGGGCCAGGCTGACGCCGCCGCGGTCGGCCATGACGATCCCGCAGCCGTCCGGATCGGATTCGAAGGCGAGAACGGGGACGATCCCCGGGCCGGCCAGGCGCCGGGCGATGGCGAACTCGCGGTGGAGCAGGGCGATCTCGCCGGGGCCGACGAGGTCCGGGTTGAGGCGCTTGAGGATGACCGGCAGACCGTCGGTGCGGCGGATGCCCCGGAAGACCGAGGTTTGGTCACCTTGATGCAACAAATCCTGCAACTGGTAGACAGACATCGCCATGAGGAAACCGCCCACCTGCTGAAAGCGTCGCCCGCCGCGGTCCCGCCGCCGCCCCGGCCGGCATCGGGACAGGTTGCGCGCGTCCATGGCTTCGCTCTTATCTCGGGAAATCCTGATACGTGTTCGTTCTAGCCGTGTCCATTGCTTTTAAAACGCCAGCCGCGCGCGGCCTGCCGCCCGCCTCCGGACCGGTCGGGCATACCATAGTATGGACGGCCGCGATTGATCGGGAGGGAAGACAAAAGCCCGGACATGGCGTGCGACTTTATGTCTTCACCCGCGGCAAAAGAAGGATATTGCCGAAAACTGCGCCTCAACTATCGTATTTTGACTTGCCGTATCGGCGTGTTTGCGCCGTTATTACGGACATGAAACACATATTACAGGATATATCACGATGGATGTCCTGCCGATGAAGGGTGATGTTTCACCTCTGCCGGCCGCCCTCGGCCGGCGCCGCCTGCTGAAGGGGGCGGGCCTGCTCGGCCTTGCGTCGCTGTGCGGGCCGGGGCTGGCGCCGTTCCGCGCCCTGGCCGCCACCGCGCCGGCCGACGCGCTGGTGGTGCCGCTCAGCGGCGGCCCCTACCAGAACGACGGCGCCTCGCCCTGGAGCGCCGAGCTGCCGGTCGGCAGCGCCGGGCAGACGCTGAAGCTCTGCTTCGACACCGGCAGCAACTTCATCTGGATGACCTCGTCGGTCTGCGCCGAAAAGGGCAACCAGTGCCAGCATTACGGCGGCGGCCAGTTCCAGTACCAGCTGTCGGACAGCTTCCGCTGGGTCGACCGGACGCCCAAGCCGGTCAGCTTCGGGCCGTGGGGCACCATGACCGTCGCCAGCGGGACCGACCGCATCACCCTGCCCGGCGGCGGCGGCCAGCCCACCACCTTCTATCTGGCGGAGAACTACAGCGGCGCGCAGTTTGCCCAGCTCAACTGGGACGGCGGCATCGGCCTGCCGTCGGGCAGCGCCTACGTCGACCCGGCGGTCTCCTTCTTCGTCGCCGACCTGATGGACGCCGGGCTGATGGACCCGGAATACCCCTACGTCTCCTTCAGCACCGACCCGGCGGCCGGCATCGGCACCTGCCGGTTCGGCCGGCCCGACCCCGACGCGGTCGATCCCCGCTCGGGCATCCGCATGCCCTGGCAGCCCTACACCGCCTTCGAGGGGGTCGAGTACATCTGGAGCACCCGGCTCGACGAATACCGGCTGGGCGACCTGGTGTTCTCCGACCTGATGTTCTGCCTGGACTCCGGCTCCTCGCAGTTCAAGGGCGACGACGCCGTCATGTCCGGCACGCTGGCGCGGCTGCGCGAGCTGCCCGTCAAGCCGCCGCTGCAACTCACGCTGGGCCAGAGCCTGGCGGGCGGCCCCGGCCGGGTGACGGTGCCGCCGTCGGTCTACGAGGTTCTGATCCAGGCCGGCCCCGACCTGGGCGAGGTCCAGCCCCAGTTCATGCCGCTCGGCCTGACCGGCATGGTGCTGGTCGGCTCGGTGGTGATGGACCTCTTCTGCACGATCTACGAGTACGGCGTGACGAAGGCCAACGGCCGCCATGTCCTGACGCCGGTCGCCATGCACCTGTACGACAAGCCCGGCCGCCAGCTCATCGCCGACCGCGCCGCCGCCGGAAACGCCGCCGTCCTCGGACCCAAACCCGTCGCGAAGGAGCCGTCATGATCCCCCCGACCACCGCCGCCACCCGCTGGATCAACGAGTACGGGTCGATCATGGACCTGTGGCAGGCCGACGACGGCGCGATCGTCGGGCTCTACGCCTCCTCGACCGGCTCGACCGGCACCTATCTGGTGGTGGGCTGGGCCGCCGGCGCGCCTCCCAGCGCCCAGTGCGGGCAGTCGGTGTCGCTGTCGATCTACTGGCGCTCGCTCGACGGCGGGGCCGGCGACCCCAGCTGGCACTGGGTGTCCGGCCTCGGCGGCCAGCGCCTCCTGGGCGTCGAAGGCCAGCCCGACAGCATGCCGCTCAGCCACGCCATGGTCGCCACCACGGATTTCCCCGGGCTGGCCGGACCCGGCACCTACATCGACAAGCTGCTCTACCGCGCCCAGGGCCCGTCGCCCGCCGGCAGCGCCGCGCCCCGCGTCGCCGGCGGCGCCGAGGCCGACCCGGTGGACGGCCTCTGGCAATGCCGGGAGGAGCCGGGGCTGCGCCTGACGCTCCGGCTGGCCGATTCCGGCTACGGCTACGTCGAGGGGACGCTGCTTCGGGGGGACGAGGCCCACCCGGTCCGCGGCGTGACCGACGGCGGCGCCCTGGCGGCCGGGCTGGACCGCCAGGGGGTGGCGGTGACCGCCCCCGGCGGCCAGGGTTACAGCCTGGCGCTGGCCGGAAGCCTCGCCCGCGACGGGCTGATGACGCTGACCGCCTTCACCAGCCAGGGCACCGCCCCCGGCAACGGCTATCTCCAGACCCGGCTCGGCGCCCTGACCTTCGTCAAGGCGGGGTGACGCGGACGCCGCCGCCGGGCAACCCCCGGGCGGCCGGGCTCAGGAAGGGCCGAGGGGGGCGGCGCTCCCCTCGGCGGCAATCATGCGGTCGATCAGGCGGCGCGCCCACGCCGCGCCGGCGTCGATGTTCAGGGTGTGGAAGGGCTGCCGCGCGTGGCGGCCGATGGCCCGCTGCCCCGCCTCCAGGACCGCCCGGTCCTGCTCGTAGGCCCCGGAGCCCCCGCTGCCCCGCCGTCCCGTTGCGGGAGGGCGGCGCCGGGCGCGCCCGGCCATAAAGGACTTCTATTCAGAGCATAATGTTAATTGATTTTTTTTATCCTTCGGCGGCCCTTAGCATCACGGCCGAATTGCTGAGGGAGCACATTGCATTATGGACGATTCGCTGGTGAGCGTTCGGATCCACGACAGCGGCGTGGCCGAAGTGACGCTGAACAAGCCGGACTCCCTGAACGCGCTGTCCCCGGCGCTCATCGACGCGCTGACCGGGACGTTGCGCGCGCTCGACGGGAACGATGCCGCCCGCGTGATCCTGCTCGCCTCGTCCGGCCGCCACTTCTGCGCCGGCGCCGACATCAAGGCGATGATGGCGCTGCCGATCGCCGAGGTGGTGCGCACCGCCTTCACCGGTTGCTGCCATGAGCTGGCCGCCATCGAGAAGCCGGTGGTCGTGGCGGTCAACGGCTACGCGCTGGGCGGCGGCTGCGAGCTGGTGGAGATGTGCGACATCGTGGTGGCGGCGAGCAACGCCGTCTTCGGCCATCCCGAGGTGACGGTGGGCACCATGCCGGGCGCCGGCGGCAGCCAGCGCCTGCCCCGCGCCCTCGGCAAGCACAAGGCGATGGACCTCCTGCTCACCGGCCGCACGATGGATGTGGCGGAAGCCGAACGCGCCGGCCTGGTCTCGCGGGTGGTGGAGCCGGAAAATCTCCTGTCCGAAGCGCGGGCCATCGCCGAGCGGATCGCCGGCCTGTCCCTGCCGGTGCTGAAGATGATCAAGGAATCCGTGCGCAGCACCTTCGAGACTCCGCTTCGGGAGGGGCTGGTTCTGGAGCGCGGCCTCTTCCACCGCAGCCTGACGTTCGCTGACTCCCGCGAGGGGATGGAGGCGTTCCGCGCCAAGCGGAAGCCGGTGTTCCAGGACCGCTGATGCGGACGACGCCTGAAGGCGTCGTCCGCATCACCCTCTCGATCAATGCTATTGCATTGATCTGTCGGGTTTTGCCGGCGGCGCTCAATGGAAGTGTTCATGCGCCGCCGGTATGAGGCCGCCCCGCGGGGCGCTGCG
>JAEZHQ010000155.1 GCA_023416455.1 Pseudomonadota bacterium
CCGCCCGTCCGGCGCCGCCCGTCCGACGCCGCCCGTCCGGCGCCACCTTTGTCCCGGAGCCCCCGCCATGCCCTTCGCCGCCATCCGCATCCTCGGCGCCCCCCTGCCCGAGGCAACCCGCGCCGCCCTGGCCCGGCGCACCACCGACCTCCTCGCCGGCCTGCTCGGCAAGCGGGCGGAGGTCTCCGCCGTCCTGGTGGAGGCCGTGCCCGACGGGCGCTGGACCGTCGGCGGCGCCGCGGTGGCGGCGGCGGCCCACATGGAGGTGCTGATCACCGCCGGCACCAACACGGCCGAGGAGAAGGCGCGCTTCGTCGCCGCCGCCGACGCCATGCTGCGCGAGGCGGTGCCCGGCCTGCCCGCGGCGACCTACGTGGCGCTGCGCGAGCCGGCGGCCGAAAGCTGGGGTTACGGCGGCCTCACCCAGGCGGGCCGCCGGTCCGCGGCCGTCCCCCCGCCCTGAGGAGGAGGGCGAGCTTCTCCCGCCCGCCGAGCCGCTCGTCCGACAGCGACTCCAGCAGGTCGGCGAGGCGCTTGGATTTGACGACGCTGAAGAGGATCAGCGCCGCCGTCGGCACGGTGACCAGGATGAACATCCCGATCCGCGCCGGCAGCGGCTGGTCCGCCGCGGCGATCAGGTTCATGCCGAGGAAGCCGGTGACCAGCGTGCCGATCATGCTGACCACCGTGACCACGGTCAGCCGAAGCACCGTGTTGGCCTGCCGGCGCAGGCCGTCGCTGTCCAGATAGTCGCTCATGTCCTGCACCTCGTCGCGGATCTCCGCGTAGAGGCGGTCGGTGCCGAGATGGTCCGACCACAGGCGGAAGAGGTCGCGCAGCGGACCCTGGATCGACAGTTCGTGGAACCAGTAGCGGTGCGTGAAGCGCAGGAAGACCTCGAAGACCTGGCGGATGTCGCGCTTGAACCGCTTGACCGACTCGGTGCGCGCGATGTCGAGCTGGCTGACCGCCTGGACCAGCCGGTCCGACAGCATCAGCAGCGCCGCCCGGTGGAAATGCGCGATCAGACCGAGCAGGAAATACTGGTGCCGGAACTGCCCGAGCAGCCCGTTCTCCGCATCGACGTAGAAGGGGTCGCCCTCCGGGCCGACCATGACCATGGCGTGGCCGCAGCACAGGATGCGGCTGCGCGTCCAGGCGCCGCGGACCTCCGGATCCCAGTAGCGGTCGTAGCAGTAGCGCCGCTCGAACCCCTCCAGGAAGGCGGGCGCGAAGGGCAGCGCCGCATCCCCGCCGGCGGTCCCGGCGGCGGCGGGCGGCGCGGCGAAGGCCAGCCGCACCCAGTCGGCGCGGCCGAGCCGCTCCGGCTCGTCCAGCGACAGATAGGCGGCCACCGGCATCCGCTGGTATTCGAGCTGGCGGTAGCGCAGCAGGCCCGGCTCCCCGGAATGGTGCAGGACCAGCGGGTGCAGCAGGAAGGCCCAGTGGGCGGCGATGCAGGGCGCCCGGTTCCGGCACACGAAGGACAGGTACTTGTCCTTGCGCTCGTAGTCCGACACCGCCAGCACGGTGCCGTCGGCCCCGATCCATTCCACCCGGTCCGGGCACTGCGCGGCGGTTCCGTCCGGACCCCAGGCCGAGGGGTAGGTGCGGCCCAGCCGGAACAGCGCGTCCTGCACGCGGTCCAGCGGAAGCTCCGCCCCGACGATCTCCACGGCCAGGATGGCGACGTCGACGTCGTGGAAGAAATAGAGGTCCACATGGGCGACGGCGAAGCGCTCGGCCGCCTCGCCCCGGCGCAGGACGGCGCGCATTTCGGCCACGTCGCGCCGCCGGAACACGCGCAGGGGAGAGGCGCCGTAGCCGCCGCCGGCCGCCGCCCCCGCGCCGCGCGCCGTTCCCTCGCCGTAGAGGAAGCGCTGCACGTGCGGCAGGAAGGCGACGAACTCGCCGTAATGGCGCTCCCGGAACTCGGCCGGGTCCTGGGTGAACTCGTCGCCCAGCTCCTGCCAGGCGCAGCCGGCGCCGCCCAGCCATTCCCAATGATTCTGGATCTGCGCCCCGGCCTTCAGCGGCATGAGCTGCACCGGCCACAGCAGGATGGCGCGGAACCTGCGGACCCGGATCGCATCCTCGGCCATGGCGCCTCCTCCCGGCAGATCCCCTCCAGCATACTCAGCCCGGGGCCAGAGGCCAGAAGATCGCGATGGCGGTGGTGCCCAGCACGACCACGATCAGCGACAGCGGCAGGCCGAGCCGCCAGTAGTCGCCGAAGCGGTAGCCGCCCGGCCCCATGACCAGCGTGTTGCACTGGTGGCCGATGGGGGTGAGGAAGTCGCAGGCCGCCCCCACCGCCACCGCCATCAGGAAGGCATCGGGCCGCAGCCCGAGATGGCCGGCCAGGCTGGCCCCGATGGGCGCCATCACCAGAACGGTGGCCGCGTTGTTGAGGAAGGGCGTCACCGCCATCGCCGCCACCAGGATCAGGGCCAGCGCGCCGACCGGCGGCAACCCCTGCGCGGCGTGCGACAGCCAGCCGGCGATCAGCTCCGTCCCGCCGGTGGTGCGCAGCGCCTCGCTGACCGGGATCAGCGCGCCCAGCAGGATGAGGATCGGCCACTCGACGGACTCGTAGGCGTCCTTCAGGGTCACCACACGCAGCGCCATCATGGCCACCGCCGCGCCGAAGAAGCCCAGCGCCACCGGGACCATGCCGGTCGTCACCAGCGCGATGGCCACGGCCAGGACGGCCAGTGCGGTCCACCGCTTCGGCGTGCGGCCGATGGCGAGGTCGCGTTCGGCGAGCGGGAGGCAGCCGAGCGCGGCCAGGGTGTCGCCCCGCCCGGCCGCCCGGACCTGGAGCACGACGAGGTCGCCGGGCTGGAAGCGCACCCGCCGCAGGCGCTGGCGGACGGGCCGGCCGCGGCGGCTCAGCGCCAGCAGGTTGGCGCCGTGGCGCTCGCGCAGGGCGATCTCCTCCACCGTGTTGCCGACCATCGGGGAGCGCTGCTCCACCACCGCCTCCAGCACCGCGATGTCCTCCTCGCTCTCCACCCCCTCCAGCCGCTTCTCGTGCATCAGCTCAAGCCCGGCCCGCTTGACGATCCCGGCCAGCGCCTGGGTGTCGGCCTCCAGCACCAGCACGTCGCCCTCGAACAGGACCCAGTGGCCGGACGGCACGTAGCGCCGGTGCCGCTCGCGCAGGATGGCGGCCACCGTCACATCGCCGTCGGCGAAGCTCTCCAGCTCGGCGACCGTGCGGCCGACGAAGGGCGAGCCGGCGGGCAGCCGCGCCTCGGCGGTGTAGTCGTCGATGGAAGCCCCGCCGCTGGCGGCCGCGGCCCGCCCCGACGGCAGCAGCCGGTGGCCCACCGCCAGGAAGGCCACCCCCGCCACCGCGACGACGAGGCCGACGGGGGTGAAGTCGAACATGCCGAAGGGCTCGCCCACCATCTCCGCCCGCAAGCGGCTGACGATGACGTTGGGCGAGGTGCCGATCAGGGTCATCAGCCCGCCGAGCAGCGAGCCGAAGGCCATGGGCATCAGCAGGCGGGACACCGGCGTGCCGGTGCGCCGCGCCACCTGCATGGCGATGGGCATGAAGATGGCGAGCGCCCCGATGTTCTTGACCACCGCCGACAGCAGCGTCACCGCCGCGGTCAGCACCAGGACCTGCGAGGCGGGCGTCCTCATGCGGGCGCCGAGCGGGCGCATCGCCGCCTCCACGACGCCGGAGCGGCCGATCGCCGCGCTGATCACCAGGGCCGAGCCGACGATGACGATGATGTCGTCGGAGAAGCCGCGGAACGCCTCGTCCGGCCGGACGATGCCGGCCCCGACCGCCGCCAGCAGGGCCAGCAGGGCCACCAGGTCGTAGCGCAGACGGTCCCAGATCAGCAGGGCGACGGTCGCGCCGATGATGCCGAAGGCGAGACTCTGGTCGAGGGTCATGCGGCCCGCCGCTCCACCGCCCGGCGCACTCTATCGGGCGGTTCCTGAGGGCGCGGCCTTGCCGCCGCCCGCGGAATTGCCGGACCGGGAGTTCGGCTTGGCCGGCGAGCGGGCGTCGTCGACCAGCCGGCCGCAGTGCGGCTGCTCGCCGCTGCCCGGGTCGAGGAAGGGCAGCACGCTGGCCAGCGGGGTCAGCAGCACGCCCAGCGCCACCGCCGCCGCCCCGCGCGCCGCCGACTCGCCCGGATCCACCCCGATGGCGGGGTCGCCCAGCGTGCCGCGCACATGCACCGGGACATGGGTGGCGAAGATCTGGGGCTCCTTGGCCCGGCCCAGAACGCGCAGGTCGAGCCGCTCGTTGCGCAGGTCGATGGTGCCGTCCGCCGTCACCAGCGTCTCCGGGGTGTCGAGGACCAGGGCGGCGGCGCGCATCACCCCCTTGTCCACCGCAAGGTCGGCGACCAAGCAGTTGAAGGGAAGCGGCTGGTCGCCGGTCAGAACCACCCCCAGCGTTTCCAGGATGTTGGTCTTCAGCCCCTTGACCGCCAGGCTGGTGATGCGCCCGCCGTCCACCGCGACGCCGATCTTTCCATCGGCCGAGGCCAGGAGGTCGGCCACCGTGGAGCCCTGCCCGGCGAGCTGGATGCGGCCGGCCGCGGTGCCGCCCATCTCGCGGGCGAAGGGGGTCTCGCGGAACAGCTGGGCGAGCTTGACCTGCCGCACCTCCAGGTTGGCGCGCAGCGACGGCACCGTCCGGCTGCCGTCCAGCACGGTGCTTCCGGCGATGCGCCCGCCGCCGACGCCGAGCGCCAGCGGATCGGCGGTCAGCCGGCCGTTCTCCAGCTTCAGGTGCGCGCTGAGGTCGTCGAGCGGCGAGAAGGGGGCTTCCACCCGCTCCCCCCGGAACCGCACGTCCATGTCCGCGTTGCGCAGCTTCTCCAGCGGCACCGGGGTGGCCGGGAGGACGCGGTCCTTCCCCTTGGTCGGGTAGTCCCCCCTGCCCTCCGGCGAGGCTCCGACGAAGCCCGCCAGATCGACCGCCGCCAGCCGGCGGGAGGTGAGGTCGCCGGTCACCTTCGGCCGCTCGCCGCCGACGTCGACCGCCACGGTGCCGGACAGGTCGCTCTCCCCCACCTTTCCCTTCATCCCCTCGAAGCGCCACACCGGCCCCTCGCGCCCGAGATGCCCGGACAGGCTGTAGGGGCGCGTCTTGGGAGTGGGGATGCCGAGGATCGGGAAGACGTCGGCGAGGTCGTCGCCGCTGAGTTCCACCGACAGGTCGACGCCCTCCATCTTCACCGGCTCGGCGATGGAGCCCTCGATCCGGCCCTGGGTCTTGCCGACGGCGGTCTCCACCTTCAGCGGGTAGGGCCGGGGGTTGTCGCGCAGATACTGGAGCGAGCCGCCCTCCACCCGCAGCGTGAAGGGCTTGCCGGCGAAGGAGCCGTTGCCGTCGAGCCGGACCTGCTGCTCCCCGCTGCCGCCGACGGCGGTGTTGATCCCGCTGTCGATGTCGATGGCGCTGGTGGGATCGCGGTAGCGCAGGCGGCCGTCCTCGACGAGCAGGCTTTCGATGATGGGAATGTCGCCGCGATCGTCGGGGGTGGCGGCCTCCTTGGCCGCCTCCTTGCGCGGGTCCGGCCCACCGAAGGCCCAGTTGGGCTCGCCCTCCCGGTTCTTCTCCAGGATCAGCTTGGGCGCGGTCAGGCGCAGCTCCGGGAACTCGTAGTCGCCGCGCAGGAGCGGCCACAGCCGGAGCTGGGCGTCGAGCGCCTTCAGCTCCACCATGGTCGCCTCGTCGCTCCATTCCCGGTTGGCGACCCGCACCCCCTCCACACGGATGCGGATCGGGTCGCCGAGCCGGACCGAGAGCGGCCCGTCGATGGCGACCTCGCGGTCCAGCGCCTTGGTCGCCTGGCGGGCGAGGAAGCCCCGGGCGTCGTTCCAGTCGACCAGCGCCAGCGCGAGCCCCGCCCCCGCCGCGACCACGACGACGAGCCCCAGCAGCCCCAGCCCGATCCATTTCAGCACGGCCATGCGCCGCCCCCTTCCCTCCCCGGCCTGACTCGTCAACGGTCCAGCGGGGCGGAGAGCGACACGCTACCCCCTTTGGGCCGGCGCTCCGCAGCCTTGTGATGAATTTAACGAAAAGTTGAGACAATCGTGGCTGTATTCGCCAACCGTCGTGATCGGGACTTCGGGAGCCGGCCAACTCCATGCGTTCACTTACGAATTTCGCTCCCTCGACCTTCGAGGAGCGCGGCGCCGCCGTGGCCTTCACCACGCCGGTCCTCGCGCAGACCCGCGTGCGCCAGGACAGCCGCGGCCAGCTCGAGGTGCTGGTCCCCAACCTGTCGGCGGGGCGCGGCGTCTATGTGGTGCCGTGGAAGGGGCTGCCGCTCGCCTTCCCCATGACCATCCACGACCGCATGCTCCAGGATCTCATCCAGCAGGGCGGCGGCTGCTCGCCGGAGGACATCCGCAAGGCGGTTCTGGAGGTGGCGTGCTGCGGGTTGGCCGGCCCGGCGGCGGCGGCGGCGGCCGAGGCCGCGCTGAAGGACGAGGAGGAGCAGCGGCTCCTCATCAACTTCCAGCTCATCACGGAGGTGATGAGGACGGTCGGCCTGGAATCGGCGGACATCCTGCGCGCCGGGCTGGCCTCCGAGGAAGGCCAGCGGTTGACCCGCCGCTACATGACCCGGGCGGCGCACAGCCTCTCCATCGAGCCGACCGGGCTTTACGGCCGCGTCGCCGAGCTGGCGGCCTGCCTGGAGCCGATCGGCCTCGCCGCCTCCCCCCGGCCGGCGCGCCTGCGCCGCCTGATGCGCGATCTCCAGGGGTTCCGCGACAGCCTGGCCGACTGGACCGCCGACAACCCCTCGGAAGCCGTCCCCATCGCCGGCTTCTGCGTCGAGGTGGCGGACCACACGCTGGCCCAGGCGCGCGCCGTCGTGGAGCAGATCGACCAGGCGGTGACCGCCTTCGAGGCGCTGCTGCGCCAGTGGGACGCCCGGCGCGCCCTGCTGCGCCGGGCCGCCGCGCGGCTGTCCTGGCTGCTCGACGGCTGGAGCTTCCTGATCGCCACCTGGGCGGAGGCCCAGGCCCGCAGCCGGCACGAGCAGGACCGGGCGGTGCACGAGCTGTTCCGCGTCCTGCCGCTGCTGCCCCGGGAGGAGGACCGCGCCGACCAGGCGCTGGCGGCGGATCGGGTGATGGCGGCCAACCGCCGCTCGGTGCGGGCCTATGTGGACTGGCGCAGCGGCCAGCTCGACATGGACCTCGTCATGCGCATCGAGGCGATCAAGGAAAAGGCGGCCTGAGCCATGGACGCGCAATCCCTCCTCAGCCTCGGCTCGACCCTGATGGACATCGACGAGGCCCGCTTCCGGCAGGTGGTCGGCCTGCTTGAGCGCATGGGCGACCATCCCGACGTCCAGAAGGCCTTCTCGGTGATCCGGCCGCGGATGGCCGAGCTGCGCCCCAAGCGCCGCCCCACCTTCAAGCGCCTGTACTGCACCCCCTTCGAGGATCTCTTCGAGGCGCCGTCGGGGCACGAGCCGGCGCCGATGAACCGGATCGAGCGCGGGCTGGTCAGCGGCCTGTGGCGGCTGGTCGAGGAGCGCATCGGGGCCGACCGGCTGGCCGCCTTCCGGCCCGCCCTCCAGGGCGACGCGGCGGCCGATCCGTTCTGGGCGGCCGCGGCCGCGGTAACGGCCGGCATCGCCGGCGAGATGGAGGCCGGCCGCCTGGCCGAGGCGCTGGACATCCAGGCGCTGGACGTCCGCGCCCATCCCGACCGCCTGCGCCAGGTCCGGGACATCGCCCGCATCCTGGCCATGGCGCCGGCGGTGCAGGCGATGAAGGAGGCGCTGGCCCCGCGTCCGCTCGCCCGCCTGCACCAGGAGCATCTGGAGGGCATCCAGGCGATCGGCCGCGGCGTCGCCCGCACCGCCCCGGAGTCGCTGCGTCTCTTCGTCCTGCTGGCGGCGGCGCGCCTGTCCAACCCGTCGATCCTGCTGGGGGCGCTGTGGAGCATGGACATGGGGCAGTCCGCCGGCGACCGCGCCGCGCTGTTCCTGGCGCTCAGCGACACGGTGGTGGCGCAGATCGAGGACCGCTCGCGCGCCATGGCGCGGGGCCGGCCCGGCGCCGGGCCGGCGGAGGCGGCCGGCGGGGAGCGCATGGCCGTGGCCGACCTCGCCGTCGATCTGGTGGCCAGCCTGGAGGCGACGCGCGCGGCCATGGAGCAGAGCCGCAGCAAGGAGTTCGACCAACGGCTGCGGGCGGTCCGCGGTTCGGTGCACGACATGGTGCGCCGGCAGGTTCTGGAAGGGGCGCAGGGCGGCATCCTGGCCGCCCTCGCCGCGCCGCCGGGCGGGGACGGGCGCCAGCCGCTGCTCGACGCCGAGGACCAGGCCCGCGCCCTGCGCAAATGCGCCACCATCGCCGACACACTGGGCCTGCGCGGCGCGCTGAAGGCGGTGACCCAGACGACCACCGCCGCGCTGGCCGACCGCGCCCGCCAGGCGCTGGGCGGCGGCGACGCCGGGGAGGCGCGGGCCGGCTACACGGCGCTGCGCATGATCGAGCTGATGGCCGGTTCGGCCGAGGCCACCCAGATCATGGAGGAGGTCCTGAGGACGGGACGCCGCTGAGGGCTTGCGGGAGGGCGGAGCATGGGCAGGGGCTATGTCGGCTGGGCGCTGCCGGAGGACGAGCGCGGCCGGCTGCTGGCGCGCTTCCCGGCCAGCCACCCGCGGGTCGTCGCCCATCACGTGACGCTCGCCTTCGGCGTCGGGCCGGAGCACCCGCTGCCCCGGGAGACCGTGGGCACGGTCGTCGGCGTCGCCGACGACGGCGCCGGCGTGCAGGCGCTGGTTCTGGCGATCGGCGGCACCACCCGCCGGCCGGACGGCTCCACCTACCACGTCACCTGGTCGCTCGCCCCCGGGCGCCTCCCGGTGGAATCAAATGCGGTTATCCGCGACCTGGGATGGATTCTTGCGGAGCCGGTTCCCGTGCGGCTGGAGCCGCGCTTCTTCGCGCGCTGAGGAACCCTGCCCCGCCCTCCCGGGTTTTTCAAGGCGGAGACCAAGGCCGACGATGAGGAGAAGGCGATGCGGTTCGTTCTGACCGTGGCGGCGCTGGCCGCCGCCGTTCCATCCGCCGCGGCGGCGCTGGCCGCCGCCGTTCCATCCGCCGCCTGGGCGCAGGGCTCGGCGACGGACAGGATCCACGAGGCGCCCGACCTGACCACCACCCGCGACCCCGCGGTCGCGCGCAAGCCCTACGCCGCGAACGCCATGGCCCGGCAGCTGGAGCATCTGATCGGGCAGAAGGTGAAGGACCCCCAGGGCCAGGAGGTCGGCGACGTGGAGAACCTGCTGGTCCGCCCCGACGGCAAGGTGGCCGGGATGGTGGTGGAATGGGGGCCGATGGCCGGGCTCGGCGCCAACCAGGTGGCCGTTCCCTGGGGCGACGTCCAGGTGTCGCTCGACGGCAAGCAGGTGACGGTCAACGCCACCCGCGACGAGCTGGCGCAAAAGCCCACGTACGACCCGGACGTGCCCGCGGCGGCGGGCGTCGATCCCGACATCAAGCCGCTGCGCTGACCCCGGCGCCCGCCGCCGGACGCCTCAGGAACCCGGGCCGAGGCCGGAGTTGGCCTCGGCCGCCACGCCGCGGTTCAGCGTCTGCTCGCGATGGAAGACGAACAGCCCGCTGCCGATGATCAGCAGGGCGCCGAGCGCGATGCGCAGGCTGGGCGCGGTGTCCCAGACCGCGAGGTCGAGCGCCACCGCCCACAGGATCGACACATACTGGAAGGGCACCACCGTCGCCGCCGGGCTGAGCTGGAGCGAGCGGTTCATCGCCGCGTGCCCGAGCAGCGACGTCACCCCCAGCGCGCCGAGCAGCAGGAAGTCGATCCCGGACGGCGGCACCCAGACCAGCGGCGCCGACGCCGCCCCCACCAGCCCGGTGCCGAAGGTCTGGTAGCTGACCAGCGTCAGGTTGCTCG
Source organism: Pseudomonadota bacterium (assembly GCA_023416455.1). Lineage (GTDB taxonomy): Bacteria > Pseudomonadota > Alphaproteobacteria > Azospirillales > Azospirillaceae > Azospirillum. The sequence goes on from JAEZHQ010000155.1 coordinate 9,932, forward strand.
ACTCCCGCAGCAGCCGGGTGGCCACCATGCCGGTGGCGAAGATCACGGTTCCCAGCAGCGCCACCAGCGAGGGCAGCGCGTCGAAGTCGCCGGCCGGGTTGAGGACGACGACCACCCCGGCGAAGCCCACCAGGACCGCCACCCAGCGGCGCCAGCCGACCGTCTCGCCGAGCAGCGGCACCGACAGGGCGGTGACGATCAGCGGCGCCGCCATGTAGATGGTCATCACGTTGGCCAGGGGCAGATGGCGCACCGCCCAGTAGAAGCAGGCGACCTCGCAGGTCACGCAGACGACGCGCATCAGGTGCAGCGGCAGCCGCTTCACCGCGAAGACCGCGCGCAGGCCCTCGCGCGCGATCAGCGGCGCCAGCAGGACCGCGCCGAACAGGCTGCGGATCGCCAGCAGCATGGCGACCGGATAGTCGGACACCAGCCACTTGCCCAGCGCGTCGTTGAAGGTGAACAGCGACATGCCCGCCAGCATCATCAGGATGCCGCGGCGGGTGTCGGCGGCGGCGGCGGAAGCGGTCGCGGAGGTCATCTGGTCTGGCCAAGCCTTGGGCGGGGTGCACGCGCGAACGCCTGTCATGCCCCCGCGCCGGCCTCAGATCACGCCCTTATCCCGCAGGGCGGCGATGTCCGCCGCGCATAGGCCGAGCGCGTCGGCGAGCACCGCGTCGGTGTGCTGCCCCAGGGTCGGCGGCGCCACCGTGTGCTCGACGGGGGTGGCGGAGTAGCGGATGGGGCTGGCCACCGTCGGCACCGTCCCGGCCAGCGGGTGCGGCAGGTCGCGGCGGAGGCCGCGGGCCTGCACGTGGGGGTCGGCGAAGACCTGGGCCAGGTCGTTGATCGGGCCGCAGGGCACCCCCACCGCCTCCAGCGCATCGAGCCAGTCGCGGCTGTCGCGCTCGGCCATCAGCGCCTCGATGACCGCCACCAGCTCCGCCCGGTGGGCGACGCGCGCCGGGTTGGTGGCGTAGCGCGCGTCCGCCGCCAGATCCGGCCGGCCGGCGACCTGGGCGAAGCGGGCGAACTGGCCGTCGTTGCCGACCGCCAGGATGATGTGGCCGTCGCGGGTGGCGAAGGCCTGGTAGGGCACGATGTTCGGGTGGGCGTTGCCGAGCCGCGGCGGCGGCGTGCCGCCGACCAGATGGTTCATCGCCTGGTTGGCGAGCACGGCGACCTGGACGTCGAGCAGGGCGAGGTTCACCCACTGCCCCTCGCCGGTGCGGTCGCGGTGGTTGAGCGCGCCGAGGATGCCGATGGCGGCGTAGAGCCCGGTGAAGAGGTCGGTCACCGCCACCCCGACCTTGACCGGGCCGCCGCCCGGCTCGCCGTCGGGCTTGCCGGTGATGCTCATCAGGCCGCCCATGCCCTGGATCATGAAGTCGTAGCCGGCGCGCGCCGCGTAGGGTCCGTCCTGCCCGAAGCCGGTGATCGAGCCGTAGACGAGGCGCGGGTTGACCGCCTTCAGGCTCTCGTAGTCGAGCCCGTACTTGACCAGCCCGCCAACCTTGAAGTTCTCGATGACGACGTCGGCCTCGGCGGCCAGCCGGCGCACCAGCGCCTGGCCCTCCGGCTTCTCGAAGTCGATGGTGACCGACCGCTTGCCCCGGTTGGTCGACAGGAAATAGGCGGACTGCCCGCCGGTCCAGGGCGGTCCCCAGGCACGGGTGTCGTCGCCGCCGCCGGGCCGCTCGACCTTGATGACGTCGGCGCCCAGGTCGGCCAGCGTCTGGGCCGCCCAGGGGCCGGCGAGGACGCGCGACAGTTCAAGAACGCGGACGTGGGAGAGCGGCCCGGCCATGATGCGATGGTTCCCCGTTGCAGGTGGTTCGGTCGGTCCGGCCGATCAGGCCGTGAAGGCCTGGATGCCGGTGATGGCGCGGCCCAGGATGAGGGCGTGCACGTCGTGCGTGCCCTCGTAGGTGTTGACCGCCTCCAGGTTCATGACGTGACGGATCACGTGGAACTCGTCGGCGATGCCGTTGCCGCCGTGCATGTCGCGGGCCACCCGCGCGATGTCCAGCGCCTTGCCGCAGTTGTTGCGCTTGATCAGCGAGATCATTTCCGGCGCCGCGCGGCCCTCGTCCATCAGGCGGCCGACGCGCAGGCAGGCTTCCAGCCCGAGCGCGATCTCCGTCTGCATGTTGGCGAACTTGAGCTGCGGGATCTGGTTGGCGGCCAGCGGACGGCCGAACTGCTTGCGGTCGAGCTGGTACTGGCGCGCCGCGTGGAAGCAGAACTCCGCGGCCCCCATGGCGCCCCAGGCGATGCCGTAGCGCGCCCGGTTGAGGCAGCCGAAGGGACCGGCCAGCCCCTCGATGTTGGGCAGCCGGTTCTCCTCCGGAACGAACACCCCGTCCATGACGATCTCGCCGGTGGTCGAGGCGCGCAGGCTGAACTTGCCCTCGATCTTGGGCGCCGACAGGCCCTTCATGCCCTTGTCCAGGATGAAGCCGTTGATCCGGCCGGCGTCGTTCTTGGCCCACACGACGAAGACGTCGGCGATGGGGGCGTTGGTGATCCACATCTTGGAGCCGGTGAGCACGTAGCCGCCGTCCACCGCCCTGGCCCTGGTCTTCATGCCGCCGGGGTCGGAGCCGGCGTCCGGCTCGGTCAGGCCGAAGCAGCCGACCCACTCGCCGGTGGCCAGCTTGGGCAGGTACCTGGCGCGCTGCTCCTCGCTGCCGTAGGCGTAGATGGGGTGCATGACCAGCGAGGACTGCACCGACATGGCCGAGCGGTAGCCGCTGTCCACCCGCTCCACCTCGCGGGCGATCAGGCCGTAGGAGACATAGTTCACGCCGGCGCAGCCATAGCCGTCGATGGTCGAGCCGAGGAAGCCCAGTTCCCCCATCTCGTTCATGATCTCGCGGTGGAAGATCTCGTGGCGGTTCGCCTCGGTCACGCGCGGCAGCAGCTTGTCCTGGCAATAGGCGCGGGCGCTGTCGCGCACCATGCGCTCGTCCTCGCTCAGCTGTGCGTCGAGCAGGAGGGGGTCGTCCCAGGTGAAGGAACCGAGCTTGGCCGACGCGGCCCCGGTCTTGGCTGCCATGTATCTCTCCCTGTTCCGGCGCTCGAAGCCACGCAGCTCCGGCCCGCTTCAGCGCGCCGCCCGACGGGCGCGGCCCACCTTGGCCCAGCCGCTTTCATGGTTCAAATACATTTCTTTGGCGATATTGATCTCTTTTCCATATAAGTGGCCGCCATGGATCTGCGCCAGCTCCGCCATTTCGTCGCCGTCGCCGAGGAGCTGCATTTCAGCCGCGCCGCGGCGCGGCTGGGCATCGGCCAGCCGCCGCTCAGCCAGTCGATCCAGGCGCTGGAGGCGCAGCTCGGCGCCCGCCTGTTCGAGCGCACCAAGCGCCGGGTCGAGCTGACCGAGCCCGGACAGCTCCTGCTCGCCGAGGCGCGGGACATCCTGGCCCGGGCGGAACGCGCGGTGGTGCTGACCCGGCGCGCCGCGCGCGGCGAGATCGGGGAGCTGCGCGTCGGCTTCACCGCGGCCTCCCCCTTCCTGCCCGTGGTGCCGCGGGTCATCGACGCCTACCGGCGCGCCCACCCGGACGTCCACCTGACGCTGATCGAGCTGCCGTCCAAACAACAGCTGGCGGCCCTCGCCGACCACCGCCTGGACGTCGGATTCATCCGCGAGCCGCGCGAGGTCCCCAACCCGGCGGCCTTCCTGTTCCACCCCGTGGTGCGCGAGCCGCTGCTGGCGGTGATGCGCGCCGACCACCGGCTGGCGGCGCTGGAGGCGGTGCCGCTGGCGGCGCTGCGGGACGAGCCCTTCGTGTTCTATCCGGCCGATTTCGGCACCAGCATCCACGAGCAGGTCATGGCCCTGTGCGCCGCCGCCGGCTTCCGCCCCAAGGTGGAGCAGGATGCCCGGGAAGCCTTCACCATCATCGGCCTGATCGCGGTCGGGCTGGGCGTCTCCATCCTGCCGGCGCAATTGCGGCAGGTGACCCTGGAAGGGGTGGTCTACCGCCCGCTGGACACGCCGGACGCCTTCACGACGCTGCTTCTGGCCCAGCGCGGCGGCGACCGCTCGGCGCTGGTCCGCCGCTTCGTCGAGCTGGCCGGACGCCTCGCCGCACACGAAAAAGAGCCCTCCTCCCGGTGAGGGAAGGAGGGCCGCAGGGTCGGGG
>JAEZHQ010000206.1 GCA_023416455.1 Pseudomonadota bacterium
CCCCCACGCCGAACAGGAAACGCCGGGCCATGCGGTAGGCGGCCTCGGGATCGCCCTGCTCCGCCGCCGCGCAATCGGCGGCCCGCCCGCCCTGGGACGCGGCCCCCTTCGCCGCCGGCCTCGCCTCCGCGCCGGCGGCCGGGCCGTCGGGCGCCGCCAGTGCGACGATGCCGGCAAGGACCATAGGGAGGACCCTAGGCAGGTTACGCGCGATCACCCTTCCACCCTCCATGGGACGGGCGAAACTATGGGGTCGCCTGTCCGGATCGGCAAGCGCGGGGGATTCCTACTCCCTCTTCACAGCCGCTTCGCGGCGGCCCGGATCCGCGCGCGCAGCGCCCGCGCCGCACGCCGCACCCCTTCCCGCGCCCGGACGGCCGCACGCCGCACCGCCTGCCAGGCGGGCAGCGCCGCCAGCCGGTCGAGCCAGCGCCGCACCCGCCAGTAGCCCCAGGCGAAGGCGGGAATGGTCAGCAGCTTGTCCCGGGTCAGGCGGAAGAGCCGTTCCACCAGCGTGACCTTCACCAGCTCGGCAACGGCGATCATCATCCCCCCCTTCACCGGGTGGCCGGTGCCGATCAGGAAGAGGCCGACCGGCTTGGCCGGCTCCAGGATCACCAGCGGGACCGCGAGCAGGGCCAGCGACGGGTAGGGGCCGAGACCGGCCACCCAGGCCCCGAACCGGGCGAAGGGCGGCCAGCGCGCAAGGCGGGCCGCGAAAGGCCGGATCACGCCGAGGACGAGCGCGTCGATCAGGAAGTAGAGCACCGCCGCGGCGCTGACCACCGGGCGCAGCCAGCGCAGCCAGCCCCCGGCCGCCGCGGGACGGCCAGCCGGAGCGGCGGGCGGCGGCGGTGGCGGTGGCGGTGGCGGCGATGGTGGTCGGCGGGCGGGCATCACTAATCCTTTCAGGTTAGGCACTACCCCGTCCGGAAGAGGGATGGGTCCATTCGTCCGATTGGGAGACCCGCCGGGTCAACCCCATGTATCCTCTTCGAGGCGGCGACGCCTCATCTTTCCCGTCACCCGCGTCCGTGCTCACCGTGCCTGGCCATTACGACCCTCTCCTCGTCACCCTCTCCATCGCCGTCGCGGTGTTCGGAGGCTATGTGGCCCTCGACCTCGCCTGTCACGCCCGGGCGACCCCGGGCCGGCGCAACGTCTGGCTGGCCGCCGGCGCGGTCGCGCTGGGCGCCGGCGTCTGGTCCATGCACTTCATCGGCATGCTGGCCCTGCGCCTGCCCATGGCGGTCGCCTACGACCTCGGCCTGACCGTGCTGTCCTTCCTGCTGGCGGTCGCCGTGTCGGGGGCCGGGCTGTTCGCGGTGGCTCACGCCGTGCCGCGCCGCTTCACCCTCGCGATCGCCGGGACCCTGACCGGGAGCGGCATCGTGGCCATGCATTATGTCGGGATGGCCAGCATGCGGATGGCCGGCGGCATCGTCTACGACGACGTCCTGGTCGCCGCCTCGGCCGCCATCGCCGTCGCCGCTTCCACCGCCGCGCTCTGGCTGGCCTTCCGCGCCGGCAGCCAGGGGCAGCGGATCGCCGGCGCCCTGGTGCTCGGGCTGGCCGTCGCCGGCATGCATTACACCGGCATGGCGGCCGCCTCGCTCGCCGATCCGTCCGCCCACGCTCCGTCCGGCCACGCTCCGTCCGGCCATGCGGCTCCGGTCGATGGGGGGGCGATGCCGGCCTCCCCGCCGCTCGCCGTGGGAACCGGCACCGCGACCATCCTGCTGCTCTCCATGGCGCTGGCCACCGCCCTGCTCGACCGCCGCCGCGAGGCGGCGCGGTCGGCGGCGAGCGAGGCGCGCTACCGCTCGATCGTCGACACGGCGGTGGACCCGATCGTGGTGATCGACGAGCGCGGCGTCATCCACTCCTTCAACCGCGCGGCCGAGAGAACCTTCGGCTACGACGCCGGCGAGGCGATCGGCGCCAACGTCCGCCTGCTGATGCCGGAGCCCGACCGGTCCGGCCACGACGGCTACCTGGCGCATCACCGCGCCACCGGTGAGCGGCGGATCATCGGGATCGGCCGCGAGGTGGAGGGCTGGCGCAAGGACGGCTCCACCTTCCCCCTGGAGCTGTCGGTGGCGGAATGGCACAGCGGGCGCCGCCGCTTCTTCACCGGCATCATGCGCGACATCACCGCCCGCAAGGAGGCCGAGGAGGCGCTGCACCGCGCCAAGGCGGAGGCCGAGCGCGCCCGCGAGGAGGCGCTGGCCGCCCGCGACGAGGCCGAGCGCGCCAACCGGGCCAAGACCCAGTTCCTCGCCGCGGCCAGCCACGACCTGCGCCAGCCGATGCAATCCCTGTTCTTCTTCGCCCACGCCCTGTCGGACCGGCTGGGCGACCATCCCGCCACGCCTCTGCTGGCGAGCATGAGCGAGTCCCTGGACGGTCTGCGCAGCCTGCTCGACAGCCTGCTCGACGTGTCCCGGCTGGACGCCGGGGTGGTGCGCGCGAACGTCACCGAATTCGCCCTCGGCCCGCTGCTGGAGCGGCTGGCCGCCGAATACGCCCCGCAAGCCGCGGAGGCGGGGATCGTGCTGCGCCACGTCCCGACCGGCCGCTGGGTCCGCAGCGACCCGGTGCTGCTGGAACGCATCCTGCGCTGCCTCATCGAGAACGCCATCCGCTACACCGAGCGCGGGGCCGTCCTTCTGGGCTGCCGGCGGGCCGGGGGCGACCTGCGGATCCTGGTGCAGGACACCGGAATCGGCATTCCGGCCGAACAGAGCGAGGAGGTGTTCCGGGAGTTCGTGCAGCTCGCCAACCCCGAGCGCGACCGCCGCAAGGGGCTCGGCCTCGGGCTCGCCATCGTGCGCCGGCTGGCCGGGATCCTCGGCCACACGGTCACGCTGCGCTCCAAGCCCGGCCGGGGCAGCGGCTTCGCCCTGCGCCTACCGATGGCCGCCGCCCGCCCCCTGCCCCGCCCGGCCCGCCCCCCGGCGGACCGCCCGGCCGGCGGCAATCTGGTCGTGGTCGTCGACGACGACGCCATCATCCTGCTCAGCATGCGCGCGATGCTGGAGGAATGGGGCTACAGCGTGGTCGCCGCCCTGTCCGCCGACGAGGCCATCGACACGCTGACCGCGCTGGGCCGGCGCCCCGACCTGATCCTCGCCGACTACCGCCTGCGCGACGGCCGGACCGGCCTCCAGGCCATCCGCGACATCTTCGGCCTGTGCGGGATCCGCGTGCCGGCGGTGGTGCTGACCGGCGACACCGACCCGGCCCGCATCGCCGAGGTCCAGCGCAGCGGCTACCGCCTGCTGCACAAGCCGGTGTCGGCGACCGTGCTGCGCGACACCCTGGCGTCGGCGGCCTGAGATGGAAGGGAGGCCACCGGAGATCCCCATGAAGCGCCGCCGGCCGCTCCGCATCGCACTGGCCGCCCTGGCGCTGCTGGTGGCGGTCCCCGCGCTGGCGGCGGGCGGCTTCCTGCTGTGGATGCGGGGGCAGCTGCCCGCCGTGGAGGGCCGGCGGCCGCTGTCGGGGCTGGAGCGCCCGGTGGAGGTGCTGCGCGATGCCCGGGGGGTGCCGCACATCGTCGCGGCGGGCGAGGGGGACGCCTACGCCGCCCTCGGCTACGTTCACGCCCAGGACCGGCTGTGGCAGATGGAGCTGATGCGCCGCAGCGGCGCCGGGCGCCTGGCCGAGCTGCTGGGGACCCGCTTCGGCGACTGGCCGCTGCGGCTCGACCGCTCGATGCGGACGCTCGGCCTTTACCGCCGCGCCGAGGCCGCCTATCACGGCCTGCCGGACGAGGTGCGCGCCGCCTTCGACGCCTACGCGGCCGGCGTGAACGCCTATCTGGAGACCCGCGGCGAGGCCCTGCCGATCGAATTCCAGCTCCTCCGCCACCGGCCCGAGCCCTGGCGGCCGGCCGACAGCCTGGTGTGGGGCAAGCTGATGGCGCTCCAGCTCTCCGGCAACTCCACCGACGAGCTGTTCCGCGCCCGCGCCCTGCGGACGCTGACGCCGGCGCAGCTCGACGACCTCTTCCCGGCCGACCTGCCGGGTTCCCCGGTGACGCTCGCCGCGGCGCTGGAGACCATGGATCTGGACCGCGCGCTGGCCGCCCTGCCCGACCTCGGCTTCGACACCGCCTCCAACGAATGGGCGCTGGCCGGCCACCGCAGCGCCACCGGCAAGCCGATCCTCGCCAACGACCCCCACCTCGGGCTCGATGCCCCCATCCTCTGGTATCTCACCCGCATCGTGACGCCCGGCCACAGCATCGCCGGGGCCACCGTGCCGGGGGTGCCGCTCCACGTGCTCGGCCACAACGGGCGCGTCGCCTGGGGCTTCACCACCACCCACAGCGACACCCAGGATCTCTTCATCGAGAAGATCGATCCGGCCGATCCCGGCCGCTACATCACCCCCGACGGCCCGCGCCCCTTCGCGGTCCGCGGCGAGACCATCCGCATCGCCGGCCAGCCCGACGAGACGCTGACCGTGCGCGAGACCCGCCACGGCCCCGTCCTGACCGCGCCCGACAGCGCCGGCGTCGCGCCGGAGGGGCACGTCCTGGCGCTGGCCTTCACCGGGCTGGCCGCGGACGACCGCTCGGCCGAGGCGCTCTACCGCCTCAACCACGCGGCCGACGCGGCGGCGGTGCGCGCGGCGCTGGCCCTGCACACGGCACCCCAGCAGAACGTGGTCTACGCCGACACCGCCGGGACCATGGGCTTCCTCTCGCCCGGCCGGGTTCCGGTGCGCCGGTCCGGCGACGGGCGCGTCCCGGTGCCGGGCTGGACCGGGGAGCACGACTGGATCGGCACCATCCCCTTCGACGCCCTGCCCCAGGCCGTCGATCCGCCCTCCGGGCAGTTCGTCAACGCCAACAACGCCGTCGTCGGCCCCGGCTACCCCCACCTGCTGGCCGCCGACTGGCCGGACCCCTCCCGCGCCCGGCGGATCGAGGAGATGCTGGGCAGCGGCCGCCACACGGTGGAGGGGGTGGCCGCCCAGCAGCTCGACGCCGTGTCGCTTCCCGCCCGCGACCTTCTGCCGCTGATGCTCGCCGTTTCCGCCGGGGACGGCGCCGCGGCCGAGGCGCTCGACCGGCTGCGGTCCTGGGACGGCACCATGGACCGCGACCGGCCCGAGCCGCTGATCTTCGAATGGTGGCTGCGCGAGCTGGTCCGCACCCTGTTCGCCGACGAGCTGGGACCCGCCTTCGCCGCCTACTGGGATCTGCGCCCCCGCGCCGTCCGGCGCGTCCTGACCGAGGCGCCGGCCTGGTGCGACGACGTCACCACCGAGCCCCGGGAGAGCTGCGAGGACGCGCTGGCGGCCTCGCTGAAGGCGGCGCTCGCCCGCATCGCCGAGCGGCACGGCCCCCGGCCCGACGCCTGGCGCTGGGGCGCGGAGCACCGGGCCGACCTCACCCATCGCCTGCTCGGGCGCGTGCCGCTGCTGGCCGGGCTGTTCGACCTGTCCATCGAGACCGACGGCGGCGCCTTCACCGTCAACCGCGGCACCAGCCGCATCCGCGACCCGGAACGGCCCTTCGCCCATGTGCACGGGGCCGGCCTGCGCGCCGTCTACGACCTCGCCGACCTCGACAACTCGCGCTTCGCCATCGCCACCGGCCAGTCCGGCAATCCGCTGTCGCCCCATTGGGGCGACCTGGTCCACGCCTGGCGCGACGGCGCCACGCTGCGCCTGGCCGGCGACCGCGACCGGCTGGCCGCGGAAGGGGCCGCCCTGTTGACGCTGCATCCCCCCGACAGCGGGACACCGCCATGACCGCGCCCTCCGCCCCCGAGCCGCCGCCCGCCGACGCCGTGACCCTGGACGACGTCCGCGCCGCGGCGCGGCGCCTCGACGGGCTGATCGCCGGAACGCCCACCGAATCCTCGCCGCGCCTGTCGGAGCTGACCGGCTGCGGTGTCGTGCTGAAGCTGGAGAACCAGCACCACACCGGTTCCTTCAAGGAGCGCGGCGCGCTCAACAAGCTGCTCTCCCTCGGCGAGGCCGAGCGGCGGGCCGGGGTGATCGCCATGTCGGCCGGCAACCACGCCCAGGCGGTGGCCTGCCACGCCAGCCGGCTGGGCATCCGGGCCACCATCGTGATGCCGAGCTTCACCCCCTTCACCAAGGTGGAGCGCACGGAAGCCTTCGGCGCCACCGTCGCGCTGCACGGCGACACGCTGTCCGACGCCGCCGCCTTCGCCCGCGAGCTGGCGGCGCGCGAGGGCATGACCTTCGTCCATCCCTACGACGACCCGCTCGTCGTCGCCGGCCAGGGCACGGTGGCGCTGGAGATGCTGGCCGCCGCCCCCGACCTGGAGGTGCTGGTGGTGCCGGTCGGCGGCGGCGGCCTGATCGCCGGCATGGCGGTGGCGGCCAAGGGACTTAATCCGGACATCGCGGTCGTCGGCGTGGAGTGCGCCATGTACCCGTCCATGCGCCAGGCCCTGGCCGGCCAGCCCATCGAGTGCGGCGGCGCCACCATCGCCGAGGGAATCGCCGTCAAGGCGCCGGGCGCGGTCACCCTGCCGCTGGTCCGCCGCCATGTGGAGACGGTGCTGACGGTCGGCGAGGCGCGGCTGGAGGAGGCCGTCTACCGCCTCGCCACGCTCCAGAAGCTGGTCGCCGAAGGGGCCGGAGCGGCGGCGCTGGCCGCGCTCCTGGACGCTCCCGCGCGCTTCGCCGGCCGGCGGGTGGGCATCGTCGTCTCCGGCGGCAACATCGACGCCCGCATCCTGGCCCAGGTGCTGATGCGCGGGCTGGTCTACGAGGGGCGCATCGTGCGCCTGCGCATCGGCATCACCGACGCGCCGGGGGCGCTCGCCCGCGTCGCCCATCTGCTGGGCGAGGCCGGGGCCAACATCGTCGAGGTGCACCACCAGCGCCTGTTCCACGACGTCCCGGTCAAGATGGCCGAGATCGACGTCGTGCTGGAGACCCGCGACCGCGCCCATGTCCAGCAGATCGTGGCGCGGATGGGCGCCGCCGGCTTCCCCACCGAGCTGATGGTCGACGTATCCTGATATCGGCCGGTCCTGATGCCGGCCGGTCCTGATATCGGCCGGCGGTCAGGTCAGGCGGGCGTAGCCGCCGCGGAAGTAGAGGAGCGGCTGGCCGGCCGCGGCCGCGGCGAGGCGGCGCACCCGGCCGACGATGATGACGTGGTCGCCCGCCTCGAAGACGTGCTCCCGGTCGCATTCCAGGTTGGCGAGGCAGCCCGCCAGCAGGGGCACGCCGGTTTCCCACCGCTCGACGCCGACACCCTCCCAGCGCTCCTGGAGGTCGCGCTTGGAGAAACGCACCGACAGGTCGGACTGGTCCTCGGCCAGGATGTTGACCGCGAAGGAGGGGGCGGTGGTGAAGGCGTCGAAGGACATGGCGGCGCGGCCGAGGCAGAACTGGACCAGCGGAGGCTCCAGCGACACCGACGAGAAGGAATTCACCGTCACCCCGATGGGCGAGCCGTCCGGGGCGATCGTGGTGACGACGGTGATGCCCGTGGCGAAGCATCCGAGGGCGTTGCGGTACGCCCGAGAATCGAAGGTCATGGCAGCCTTGGTGTTGGCTCGACGGCACGTCGGTGCAGCGGGATTAACCCACGCCGCCCTTCGGCGCAAGCCGGATCTCTTGGACAACACGCCGCCGCGCGACTCGTCGCAGGGGCGGGATCGCCAGACACGTTAAAGGGATCTTAACGATAATCGCGCACCGTGCGGCGGTCGAGACCGCCCCGATCCGCGACGGGCACGCCACCACCGACGGGCACCATGGCCGCGAATCCCTCGGGCAACGAACAGCCGATCATCATCAAGAAGAAGAAGGGCGGTCACGGCGGCCACCACGGCGGCGCCTGGAAGGTCGCCTACGCCGACTTCGTGACGGCGATGATGGCCTTCTTCCTGCTGCTGTGGCTGCTCAACGTCACCACCTCCGACCAGCGCAAGGGCATCGCCGACTATTTCTCGCCGGTGTCGGTCAGCCGCGAATCCTCGGGCTCCGGCGGCATGCTGGGCGGCCGCACCATCACCGTGCCGGGGGCCCAGATCTCCCCCTCCTCGCCGGTCTCGGCCGACGCCCCGGTGTCCGGGCCGCCCGGCTATTCGGCGGAAGAGACGGAGGAGCCCGAAGACCCCACCGAGGCCGACGCCGCCGCCGAACAGCGGACCAACGAGTCGCGCCTGGACTACCAGGCCCGCCTGGAGGAGATGGCCAGGCAGATCGGCATCCCCGGCCAGAAGCCGGGCGAGCGGCTGGGCGACTTCGGCGAGCGCGTCAAGGAGGGCGTAAGCAAGCTGATGGAGGCCCAGCAGGAGGCCCGCCAGTTCCAGCAGGCCGCCACCGAGATCCGCCAGGCCATCCAGTCGATTCCCGAGCTGGAGCCGCTGGCCCAGAACCTGATCATCGACCAGACGCCCGAGGGGCTGCGCATCCAGATCGTGGACCAGGACCGGGTGTCGATGTTCCCCGCCGGGTCCGGCCAGATGTACCCGCAGACCCGCCAGCTCGTCATGCAGGTCGCCAAGGCGCTGTCCAAGCTGCCGAACCAGCTGTCGATCAGCGGCCACACCGATTCCACCCCCTTCCCCTCGGGGGCGGGCCGCGACAACTGGGACCTGTCGGGCGAGCGCGCCAACGCGACGCGGCGCGCGCTGCTCGCCGGCGGCATCCCGGAGAACCGGATCCAGGACGTGGTCGGCCGCGCCGACCGCGACCTCCTGGTGCCCGACCAGCCGGGCAGCCCGCGCAACCGCCGCATCAGCATGGTCCTGCTCCGCGAGACCCGCCCCGCCGAGACCAAAGCCGCACCCGCGCCGGCACCTAAGACCTGACCAACGTCCGGAATTTCGGCATGTCCGGCCATGATGGTGCGCCGCACAAGGTCTTGCGCGTTTGGCTCTGTTCAAAGCGCGAAGCCTTGGTCCATAATTCCCGGTGAGACGCCGTGCCGTCCGGCACCGGCAAACTGCGGGCTTGAACGGCGGGGGAGTCTGTGAGCGTACCCGAGGACAAGGCAAGTGACCTGTTGTCGACTTACGATTCCGGCCTGTATCATGATGAATTGTTCGGCAGCCGCGACCGTCCGGCCGAACACGCCGCGCTGATCCGGCAAAGGCTGGCCGGCCTCGATTTCGGGGAGCTGAGACGCCGGGCACAGGACGCCGAGCGGGAACTGTACAACCTGGGCATCACCTTCCTGGTCTATTCCGACAAGGACGCGGTCGACCGGATCCTGCCCTTCGACGTGGTGCCCCGCGTCCTCTCGGCCCGGGAATGGGCGCATCTGGAGGCCGGAATCACCCAGCGCGTCACCGCGCTGAACCTGTTCCTCCACGACATCTACCACGACCAGAAGATCCTGAAGGACGGCGTCGTCCCGGCCGACCTCGTGCTCGGCAACGCCAATTTCCGCCCGCAGATGGTCGGGCTGGACGTGCCGTTCGACACCTACATCCACATCATGGGCGTCGATCTCGTGCGCGACCGCGAGGGCACCTTCCGGGTCCTGGAGGACAACGGGCGGGTGCCGTCGGGCGTGTCCTACGTGGTGGAGAACCGCCACATGATGCAGCGGGTCTTCCCCGACCTGATGCAGGACATCGGCATCCGCCCGGTCGACAACTACGGCCACAAGCTGCTGGACGCGATGATGGAGATCGCGCCCCAGGGCCTGGCGGATCCGCAGGTGGTCCTGCTCTCCCCGGGTTCCTACAACTCCGCCTATTTCGAGCACATCTTCCTGGCGCGCGAGATGGGGGTGCCGCTGGTCGAGGGGCGCGACCTCGTGGTCGAGAACGACCGCGTCTACATGAAGACGACCAACGGGCTGGCCCGGGTCGATTCGATCTACCGCCGGCTCGACGACGCCTTCCTCGACCCCCAAGCCTTCAACCCGGACAGCATGCTGGGCGTGCCCGGCATCCTGGAAGCCTACCGCAAGGGCAACGTGGCCCTGGCCAACGCCATCGGCACCGGGGTGGCCGACGACAAGGCCGTCTATTGCTACGTGCCGCGGATGATCAAGTACTACCTGGACCAGGAGGCGATCATCCCCAACGTCGACACCCGCATCTGCCGCGAGGCCGACGCGCTCCGGCACACCCTGGACAATCTGGAGCGGCTGGTGGTCAAGCCGGTGGGCGAGGCCGGCGGCTACGGCATCACCATCGGCCCGCGCGCCAGCAAGGCGGAACTGGCCGAGTGCCGGGCGAAGCTCCTGGCCGACCCCGCCAACTACATCAGCCAGCCGGTGGTCGACCTGTCGGTCTGCCCGACCCTGACCGAGGACGGGATCGAGCCGCGCCACGTCGACCTGCGCCCCTTCGCCATCACCGGCAAGAGCACCTGGGTGCTGCCCGGCGGCCTGACCCGCGTGGCGCTGAAGAAGGGCACGCTGATCGTCAACTCGTCCCAGGGCGGCGGCTCGAAGGACACGTGGGTTCTGGAAGGGAGCGCGTCGTGAACCTGCTCGCCCGTTACGCCGAATGCATCTTCTGGATGGCCCGCTACATGGAGCGGGCCGAGAATCTCGCCCGCATCCTCGACGTGCACGAAAGCTTCGCGCGCGACACCCGGGGCACCACCAACTGGCTGTCCATCGTCCAGCTCAACGCCGACGAGAAGGATTTCTTCAGCCGCCACGACCGGCCGACGGCCGAGGCGGTGGTGCATTACTACATGTTCGACGCGCAGAACCAGAACTCGCTGGTCGCCATGCTGCGCATGGCGCGGGAGAACGCGCGCACGCTGCGCCCCTGGATCTCGACCGAGATGTGGACGCAGATCAACGTGTTCCACAACCGGCTTCTGGAGATGAACGGCAAGGAGGTGGCCCTGCCCAACCTCTCCAGGCTGTGCACCTGGATCAAGGAGGAGTGCCAGACCCACACCGGCATCACCGAGGGCACCTTCTACCGCGACCAGGGCTGGTACTTCTACCAGCTCGGCAAGTACATCGAGCGGGCCGACCAGACCACCCGCCTGCTGGACATCAAGTACCACACGCTGCTGCCCTCGCCGCTCGAGGTCGGCTCGACCCTCGACGTCAGCCAGTGGACGACCGTCCTGCGCTCCACCGCCGGCTACCACGCCTTCCGGCGCGTCTACCCGCGCGGCATGTCGCCGACCACCGTCGCCGGATTCATGCTGTTCAACGAGGGCTTCCCGCGCTCCGTCGTGATGTGCGTGCGGCAGATCGACGGCTACTTGACCCGCCTGCGATCGCGCTACACTTTGCGCGGAGGCAGCGAGGCGATGGAGACGGTGGACGAGTTGCTGGGAGCGCTGCTGTCCCGCCCGATCGACGCGGTGATCCGCGACGGCCTGCACGAGTATCTGGACTGGGTGCAGGGCCAGCTGTGCGGCGTCACGGACGAGATCGGCCGCGCCTTCTTCGGCCAGATTCCCGCCACCGCAACCCAGTCGCAATAGCCGGATCCCATGTCGGTCATCCAGCCGCAGCACCGCCCGCTCCAGCAGTTCTTCCGGTCGGGGCCGATGCCCTGCCCGTACCTGGCGGGCAAGGTGGAGCGCAAGCTGTTCACCCGCCTGACCGGCCCCTATTCGGCGGAGGTCAATTCCACCCTGTCGCGGGCCGGCTTCCGGCGCAGCCACGACATCGTCTACCGGCCGGTCTGCCCGAGCTGCCAGGCCTGCGTCCCCGTGCGCATCCCGGTGGCCGCCTTCGCGGCAAGCCGGTCGCAGAAGCGCGTCGCCCGCGCCAACCGCGACCTGACCGTCGCCGAGGCGCCGGCCGTGGCCACCGCCGAGCAGTACCGGCTGTTCGCCACCTACCAGAACTCCCGCCACGGCGAGTCCGACATGGCGCGCATGGCGATGGGCGACTTCGCCGCCATGATCGACGAGGGGCGCGCCGACACCAGCCTGTTCGAGGCGCGCGACGCCCAGGGCCGGCTGGTCGGCTGCATGCTGACCGACCGGCTGGGCGACGGCTTCTCGGCCGTCTACAGCTTCTACGATCCGCGGCAGGACCGGCGCAGCCTGGGCACCTTCCTGATTCTCAGCCTGATCGACCGGGCTCTGGCCGAAGGTCTGCCCTGCGTCTATCTCGGCTACTGGATCGCGCAGAGCCGGAAGATGGCCTACAAGGCGCGGTTCCGCCCGCTGGAAGCGCTGGGATCCGACGGCTGGTACCGGCTGCCCGAAGACCCGGACCGGGACGACGCATATTAGGACAATCCCGTACGGCCGCTTGCAACCCCTTGCATGATGGAACCTCCTGCGGAATATTGCCGCGGGTGACCACCCGTTGGTGTTACCAAACAAGAAGACCGGCGCCGCTCGCGGAACCGGCCCTTGCGGGATACGACGAGCCGGGGCTGCCCGACCCGGCCTGCCGGTTTCCGCGCTTTTCGCAAGAAGCCATAGGGCATGACGCTGTGCTGTTTCGAAAGAACAAGGCGCTGGATTGCCCCACCCTGCCCCTGCCCCGCGCGTGGGGGAAAGCCGGTGTGGCGGCACGATGCGTCGCTTTCGAAATCGGTATCACAGGGCATGAAGTCACAGGGTTGGCAAACCCGCCCGCCGGCGGATGGTGTTCGGGGGCTCCATTCACCGCATCGAAGGGACAAAGCGGGCGACGTCCCATTCCACATCAGGGAGGAACTCCGGTTGAGAGTCCTGCTTCGTCTCAGCGGGCTGATCGATGCCGTCAACAACGCCATCGGCAAGCTCGTCTATTGGCTCGTGCTGGTGGCGGTTCTGGTCAGCTCGGCCAACGCCGTCATCCGCTACAGCCTCCACACCAGCTCCAACGCCTGGCTGGAGCTGCAATGGTACCTGTTCTCCGCCATCTTCCTGCTGTGCTCGGGCTACACGCTCCTGCGCAACGAGCACATCCGGATCGACATCCTCATCGGCCGCTTCTCCAAGCGGGTGCAGGCCATGGTGGACATCTTCGGTCTGGTCGTCTTCATGTTCCCGATGGCGATCCTGATCATGGTCCTGTCCTGGCCCATGTTCATGGACTCCTTCCGCACCAACGAGATGTCGAGCGACGCCGGCGGCCTCATCCGCTGGCCGGCCAAGATCCTGGTCCCCGTCGGCTTCTTCCTGCTCAGCGCGCAGGGGGTGTCCGAGCTGATCAAGCGCATTGCCTACGTCGCCGGCTTCATCGACGAGCCCGGCGAGAAGATGCACGGCCACTCCTAAGGACCGGGACACCCAATCATGGCTGAGATCCTCATCGCCAACATGGCGCCGCTGATGTTCGCGGCGCTGGTCGTCTTCCTTCTCACGGGCTTTCCGGTCGCCTTCGCGCTGGCCGCCAACGGCATGCTCTTCGGCCTCATCGGCATCGAGCTGGGGCTGCTGACCCCGGCCCTGTTCCAGGCCC
Source organism: Pseudomonadota bacterium (assembly GCA_023416455.1). Classification (GTDB taxonomy): domain Bacteria; phylum Pseudomonadota; class Alphaproteobacteria; order Azospirillales; family Azospirillaceae; genus Azospirillum. The sequence continues at coordinate 13,343 of JAEZHQ010000206.1, forward strand.
TGCCCGAGCGCGTGTTCGGCATCATGCGCAACGACACGCTGCTGGCCATCCCCTTCTTCACCTTCATGGGCCTGATCCTCGAACGGTCGGGCATGGCGGAGGATCTGCTCGACACCATCGGGCAGCTGTTCGGCCCCATGCGCGGCGGCCTCGCCTACGCGGTCATCTTCGTCGGCGCCCTGCTCGCCGCGACCACCGGCGTGGTCGCCGCCTCGGTCATCTCCATGGGCCTGATCTCGCTGCCGATCATGCTGCGCTACGGCTACGACCGGCGGATGGCGTCGGGCGTCATCGCGGCATCGGGCACGCTGGCCCAGATCATCCCGCCGTCGCTGGTGCTGATCATCCTGGCCGACCAGCTCGGCCGCTCGGTCGGCGACATGTACGCCGGCGCCCTGGTCCCGGGCCTGGTGCTGACCTCCCTCTACGCCGGCTACATCCTGATCATGAGCCTGATCCGGCCGGACTTCGCCCCGGCCCTGCCGCCGGAGGCACGGACGCTGCGCGGCGCCAAGCTGCTGCTGCGGGTGATCACCTCGCTGGTCCCGCCGCTGGTCCTGATCTTCCTGGTGCTGGGCACCATCTTCCTCGGCATCGCCACGCCGACCGAGGGCGGCGCCATGGGCGCTGCGGGCGCCCTGATCCTGGCGCTGGCCAAGCAGAAGCTCAGCCTCTCGCTGCTGCGCCAGGCCATGGACACCACCGCGAAGCTGTCCACCTTCGTCGTGTTCATCCTCATCGGCTCCACCGTCTTCGGCCTCGTCTTCCGCGCGGTCGACGGCGACCTGTGGGTGGAGCATCTGCTCACCAGCCTGCCGGGCGGCGAGATGGGCTTCCTCATCGCCGTCAACATCCTGATCTTCCTGCTCGCCTTCTTCCTCGACTTCTTCGAGCTGGCCTTCATCATCGTGCCGCTGCTCGCCCCGGTCGCGGACAAGCTGGGCATCGACCTGATCTGGTTCGGCGTCCTGCTGGGCGTGAACATGCAGACCTCCTTCATGCACCCGCCCTTCGGTTTCGCCCTGTTCTACCTGCGAAGCGTCGCCCCGCGTGAGGATTACAAGGACCGGCTCACCGGCAAGATCATTGCCAAGATCACCACCGGCCAGATCTACTGGGGCGCGGTGCCGTTCGTCTGCATCCAGCTGGTCATGGTCGCCCTCGTCATGATGTTCCCCGAGATGGTCTTCACGGGCCTGGACCGCGGCGCCCCGGTCGACATCGACTCCATCCAGATCGAGATCCCGCCGATGGAGATGGACTCGGCGCCGCCCTTCGGCTCTCCGGAGCAGCCGGCCGAGGATCCGAACGCCGACCTGATGAAGCAGTTCCAGCAGTAGCGCCCGCAGCCGGCGTCGCCCACCCCCGCCCCCGCGCCGACACCGGCGCGGGGGTTTTTCTTTGCCGCGTCACCGGAAGGTGCGGCGGTGCCCGCCTTCGGGCGCCGCCGGCATCACGCCCGGGCCGGCCGCCGGTGACGGGCCAGATGCAGCGGGGTCCGGGAGGCCGGCACCTTGAAGACGAAGTTGTGGCGGGCGACGTGGTAGCTGGGGTCGAAGCCGTAGAAGTTCCGGTGCATCCGCTCCAGCTCGTCGGCCCGGTAGGCGGCCAGCGGCCGCGCGGCCTCGTCGGCGGCGCGGCGGCGGCGCTTCTCGGCCAGCAGGGCGGGCAGCGCCGGATCGGCGG
>JAEZHQ010000273.1 GCA_023416455.1 Pseudomonadota bacterium
GGCGGTGGGGGCGCTGCTGACGGCGGTGGCGCTGACCCGCTGGGGGGTGGAGCGCGACGCCGGGCGCTGGATGCTGGTGGCGGTGGCCGGCTTCGGCGTGGCGACCGCCGTCTTCGGCCTGTCCACCAGCCCCGTCCTGTCCTTCGCCGCCCTGGTGGCGGTGGGGGCGACCGACCAGGTCAGCGTCTTCGTGCGCCAGACCCTCATCCAGCTCGCCACCCCCGACGACATGCGCGGGCGCGTGGGCGCGGTGTCGTCGCTGTTCATCGGCGCCTCGAACCAGCTGGGCGAGTTCCGGGCCGGCACCGCCGCCGCCCTGACCGGCGCCGTGCCGGCGGTGGTCGCGGGCGGGGTCGGCGCCATCGTCATCGCCGGCCTGTGGGCCTGGCGCTTCCCCGATCTGCGGCGGATCGACCGGCTGTCGGCGGTGCGCTGAGGCCGGCCCGGTCCGACCCCTACGACCGGCCAATCCTTGTCACCGCCCCGGCCCCCCGCGTGGCGCGGGGGAGGGAGAGGACGGCGGCCCTCCCCCTCCGGCGCCGGCGGTCAGGCCGAGGCGTCGCTGTGCGCCGCCGCCTTGCGCCGCGCGCCCTTCCGCTCGGTCAGCTGCGAGACCAGCCGGTAGAACAGCGGCACGAAGAAGATGGCGAGGAAGGTCGCCGCCAGCATGCCGCCGATGACGCCGGTTCCGATGGAATGGCGGCTGCCGGCCCCCGCCCCGCTGCTGATGGCCAGCGGCACGCAGCCCAGGATGAAGGCCAGCGAGGTCATGATGATGGGGCGGAAGCGCAGCCGCGCCGCCTCCATCGCCGAGTCCATGAGGCTGCGCCCCTCGTGGCGGAGCTGCACCGCGAACTCGACGATCAGGATGGCGTTCTTGGCGGCCAGCCCGATCAGCGTCACCAGCCCGATCTGGAAATAGACGTCGTTCTGGAGCCCGCGCAGCCAGATCGCCAGCACCGCCCCGAACACGGCGAAGGGGACCGCGGTCACAACCGCCAGCGGCAGCGACCAGCGCTCGTACTGCGCGGCCAGGATCAGGAAGACCATGACGATGCCGAAGATGAAGGCCTGCGAGCCCGATCCCTGCGTCGTCTGCTCCTGGAAGGCGGAACCGACGAAGCCGATGGAGAAGGTCTCCGGCAGCGCCGACGCCGCCACCTCCTGCATCGCCGCCAGCGCCTGGCCCGAGCTGTAGCCGGGGGCCGGGGCGCCCATCACCTTGGCCGCCGGGAAGACGTTGAAGCGCTCCATCAGGTCGGGGCCGATGATGCGCTCGACCGAGACCAGGCTGTCCAGCGGGATCATGTCGCCGGCGCTGGAGCGCACGAAGACGTGGCGCAGGTCGTCCGGCTTCTCGCGGAATTCCGGCTCGGACTGGAGGTTGACCCGGTAGGCCCGGCCGAACAGCGTGAAGTCGTTGACGTACAGGCTCCCGAAGGTGCTCTGCATGGTGTCGAAGATGACGTTCAGCGGGACGTCCAGCGCCTTGACCTTGTCGCGGTCGATGGTCACCCGGTACTGCGGCACCGCGGTGGAGAAGGTGGTGCGCACGCCGGCCAGCTCCGGCCGTCCGGCCGCCGCCTGGACCAGCGCGCTGGTCGCCTGCATCAGCGTGTCGGCGGTGCCGCCGCCGCGGTCCTGGACATACAGCTCGAAGCCGCCGGTGGTGCTCATCCCGGTGATCGGCGGCGGGTTGAAGGAGAACACCATGGCCTCCTTGATGCCGCCCGTCATGCCCATGAAGGCGCCGGTCAGGGCGCGGGCGTCCAGCGACGGATCCCGGCGCTCGGCCCAGTCCTTCAGCGTCACGAAGGACACGCCGGCGCTGGTCTTGCTGGACATCGACAGCAGGTCGAAGCCGGCGAAGGTCACCACGTCCTCGACCGCCGGATGCTTCATCAGCTGGTCGTTGATGGTGTCGGTCACCGCCACCGTCCGGCTGAGCGAGGCGGCCGGCGGCAGGATCGGCATCATGAAGACGTAGCCCTGGTCCTCCTCCGGGGCCAGCGCCCCCGGCACCCGCTGGAACAGCGCCGCGGTGGCGCCGATCAGGGCGGCGAAGATCAGCACGCTCAGCACCGCGCGGCGCGTGAAGAAGCGCACGCCGTGCAGGTAGCCGTTGGTGACCCGCGCGAACCCGCGGTTGAAGAGGCGGAAGGGCAGCGCCGGCTCGCGGTGGCCCGGCTTCAGGATCAGCGCGCACAGCGCCGGCGTCAGGGTCAGCGCCACGATGCCGGAGATCACCACCGACACCGCGATGGTGATGGCGAACTGCTTGTACATCTCGCCGACCAGCCCGCCCATGAAGGCGACCGGAACGAACACCGCGCACAGCACCAGGACGATGGCGATGACCGGGCCGCTGACCTCCTCCATCGCCTCGAAGGCGGCGTCGCGGGGCGACAGCTTGTCCTCGGTCATGATGCGCTCGACGTTCTCCAGCACCACGATGGCGTCGTCCACCACGATGCCGATGGCCAGCACCATGCCGAACAGCGTCAGCAGGTTGATGGAGAAGCCCAGCAGGTACATGCCGGCGAAGGTGCCGATCAGCGACACCGGCACCGCCAGCAGCGGGATCACCGTCGCCCGCCAGTTCTGGAGGAACAGGAAGACCACCAGCACGACCAGGATCAGCGCCTCGATGAAGGTCTTGATCACTTCGTCGATGGAGACCTGGACGAACTTCGTGGTGTCGAAGGGGATGGAGTAGGCCACCCCCTCGGGGAAGCGCCCGGCCACCTCCTCCATCCTGGCGCGCACCGCCTCGGCGGTGGACAGGGCGTTGGCCCCGGGCTGGAGGTAGACGCCGATGGCGACCGCCGGGGCGCCGTTGTAGGTGGCGGAGAAGTTGTAGTCCTGCGCCCCCAGCTCGACCCGGGCCACGTCCTTCAGGCGCAGCGCGGCGCCCTCGCTGTCGGCGCGCAGGATGATGTTGCCGAAGGCTTCCGGATCGGGCAGGCGGCCCGGGGTGGTCACGCTGTAGGTGAAGTCCTGCGGCGTCGCCATGGGCTCCTGCCCGAAGCTGCCGGCGGCGAACTGGGAGTTCTGCTCGCGCACCGCCGCCGCCACGTCGCTCGGCGTCAGGTCGAAGCGCGCCAGCTTGTCCGGGCGCAGCCAGATACGCATGGAATAGTCCTTGGCGCCGAACAGCGAGGCGTCGCCCACGCCCGGCGTGCGCTTCAGGTCGTCGATGACGTTGAGCAGCGCGTAGTTCGACACGAAGACCGGGTCGTAGCGCTTGTCCGGCGAGGACATGGTGACGACCTGGAGGATCGAGTTGGAGCGCTTGCGCACCGTCACCCCCTGGCGGCGCACCTCCTCGGGCAGCCGGGCCAGCGCGGCCTGGACGCGGTTGTTGACGTCGATGGTCGCCTGGTCGGGGTCGGTGCCGATCTGGAAGGTGACGGACACCGACACGGTGCCGCTGCTCGACGCGGTGGAGCGCATGTAGAGCATGTTGCCCACGCCGTTGATCTGCTGCTCCAGCGGCGCCGCCACCGTCTCGGCGATGACCTCGGCGCTGGCCCCGGGGTAGGTCGCCGAGACGACCACCTCGGGGGGCACGATCTCCGGGTACTGGGCGATGGGCAGGGCCCGCATGGCGACCAGCCCGGCCAGCACGATGACGACCGACAGCACGGTCGCGAAGACCGGCCGGTCGATGAAGAAGCGGGAGATCATCGCGCCGCCTCCGTCCCGGCCGACGCGGTGCGGCCGCCGGCCGCCGGGACGACCGTCACGCTGCCCCCGGGGTGGATCTTTATGACCCCCTCGGTGACCACCCGCTCGCCGCCCTGGAGGCCGGCGCCGACCACGAAGTCGCCGCCCACCGTCCGGCCCAGCGTGACCGGGCGCACCTGCGGCTGCACCACCCCCTCTCCCGGGACCACATAGACGAACGGCCCCTGCGGTCCCTGCATCACCGCCTTCTGCGGCACGGTGATCGCCTGGCGGAGGGTCATCCCCGTCACCACGGCGCGCACGAACTGGCCGGGCAGCAGGCGGCCGTCGGGGTTGGGGACGACGGCGCGGGCGCGGATGGTGCCGGTGCGCGGGTCGACCGTGCTGTCGGTGTAGTTGAGCCGGCCGCCCGAGACCAGCACCGACCCGTTGGCCGTGCGCACGTCGACCGACAGCTGGCCGTCGGCCGGCGCCGTCACGCTGCCCGTCTCGATCGCCTCGCGGTAGGTGGCCGCCTCGGCGTCGGGAATGGCGAAGTTGACGTAGACGGGGTCGAGCTGGGTGATGCGGGTCAGCGACCCGTTGCCGACCCCGGTGCCGCCCCCGGTTCCGACAAGGCTGCCCTCCGACATCGTCTCGCGGCTGGTGACGCCGCTGATCGGCGCCGTCACCTGGGTGTAGGCGAGGTCGATCTTGGCCGCCTTCACCTCGGCCTCGGCCACCGCCACGCTGGCCCGCGCCAGATCCAGCGCCGACAGCGCCTCGTCGCGGTCGCGGCCGCTCGCCGTCTCGCGCTGGTAGAGCGGCTCGATCCGCTTCCAGTTGCGGTCGGCCTGCATCAGCCGGGCCTGCTCCTGGCGGAGCTGGGCCTCGGCGCGGGCGAGCCGGACCTGGTAGGGCTCGGGGTCGATGCGGAACAGGACGTCGCCCTGCTTGACCGCGGCGCCCTCGACGTAGGTGCGTTCCAGCAGGATGCCGCCGACGCGGGCCCGCACCTCGACCTCGCGCGAGCCGATGACGCGGCCCGCATACTCGAAGCTGAGCGGCACGTCGCGCGGCTGCACGACGACGGCGGCCACCTCGGGCGGCGGCGGCCCGGCCTGGGCCCGCGCCGGCGGGGCGCCGCCCGCAAAAAGGGACAGGGCGCCGGCGAGAATGCCGACGGCGAGCCCGGGTGGAGCGCGGCGCGCGGGGAGTGCGGTCATGGGATTTCCCGAATGGATGGTCGTGGCGCACGAAAGGCGCATTGCCCGTTGTATACCGACATCCATGCATGTATGTAAACCCCACGGCGCGGGGCCGGGTGCGGCGGAGGGGGCGAAAGCATGGTGCGGCGGACGAAGGAAGAGGCGGAGCGGACCCGCAACGCCATCCTGGACGCGGCCGAGCGGCTGTTCTTCGAACGCGGAGTCGCCCGCACCTCGCTGGAGGGCGTCGCGCGGGCGGCCGGGGTCTCGCGCGGCGCGGTCTACTGGCATTTCCACGACAAGGCCGACCTGTTCGAGGCGATGCAGGCCCGCGCCCGCCTGCCCCAGGCCGACATCATCCACTGCCTGCTGTCCCAGGAGAGCGAACGGCCGCTGGAGCGGCTGTGCAACACCTTCCGCGAGGTGTTCCAGGTGATGGCCACCGACCTGCACCGGCGGCGGGTGTTCACCATCCTGTTCCACCGCTGCGAGTATGTGGAGGAGATGCGGGCGGTCGCCCAGCGCAAGCAGGACCACATCGAGCAGATGCTGGAGCAGTCCACCCGCTTCTTCCGGATGGCCGCCCAGCGCGGCGAGCTGGCGCCCCACTGGCGGCCGGAGGCGGCGGCGCTCGGCCTGCACGCCCTGATGATGGGGCTGCTCAGCCGGATCCTTCTGGACGAGGACCCGCAAAGCGCCATCGGCCCGGCCCAGGACTGCGTGTCCGCCTTCTTCCAATCGCTGGGGGCGCCGCTGGCCTGACGGCGGAGGCCGTCCGGCGCGTCATCCGCGCGGCAAAGTCCCGGAGGGTGACGGCCCTGCCGCCGCCGGCCGCTCCGGCGGCGGGCCGGCGTGGTGCCCGGGCCAGCGCTGGCGGACGAGGTCGCCGTCCGCGGCGTAGGCGAAGCAGGAATCGATGCGCCGCGGCCGGCCCTCGGCGTCAAGCTCCTCCGGCCGCGCCATGCGCACCGTGGAGAGGGTCTGGTAGGCGGTGGTCGCCACCGGGCCGAGCAGCTCCGTCAGGTGCGTGCAGCCGGCGCGGCCACCGAACCGGCGGCGGACCTCCGCCGTCCACCCCGCGGCGATGCGCAGGCCGCGCAAGCCCGCCAGCGCGGCCGCCGCCGCCGGACAGGCCGGGTAGGGGGAATGATCGGTGACGGCGCAGACGTCGTGCACCAGCAGATCCTCGTCGACCGTCAGGCGGATCCACATCTCGTGGATGGGCTCGCCGGCCGGCACCGGCCGGCCCTGGGGCACGGCGATGGCGGTCGTCTTGCGGTCGGTGAGATGGCCCTCGATGTCCCAGAGGCCGTCCTCGCGCCGGTAGCCCCGGCATTCGATGACCCGGCCGTGTTGCGGCTCCCGCCGGGCCGATGGTGGCAACGGCATCGCGTCTCCTCGTCTCCGTCTCCCGGCCGGCGCCGTCCCGGCCGCCCTCATCATGGGGGATCCGCGCGGCGCGCGCCAGGGCCGCGGCGGTTCCCCCGGCGCCGTGCCCGTCGGTTCAACGTGTGAGAGAGAGTGTCCGCCGATGGCCGGGCGGCAGGGGAAGGCCGGACTGGACGTCCGCCAGGCCGCGCAGCCGTGCCGCCACAGCCGGATCGAACGGGGTGACCTTGCGGGTGTCGAGACTCACGTGAATCGAAAGCTGCTCCATGGTCGCGGCGACCGTTCCGTCGTCGGCCCGCCGCAGCTCCAGCAGGCTCAGCATTCGCTTGTCGTCGGCGTCCAGCAATCGCAGGGCCAGGACGAGCGGCGTTCCGACGCGCAACTCGCGCCGGTAGTGGACCGCGACGTTGACGACGAACAGGCCATACCCCCGCTCCCGCGTGTAGGTTTCACCCAGGCCCCAGCGCTCAAGAAGGGCGTAGCCGACCTCGTCGAACAGGGCGACGTAGCGCACCATGTTCATGTGGCCATACAGGTCGATCCACTCCTCCTCGACGGTCCGCACATCCGAGAGCAGGATCCCCGCCGGCAGCGCGTCGCCCCCGCTCATTGGAAAAGCCCGGCATGCCGTTCACGGAGCAGCGCCTTCTGCACCTTGCCCATGCTGTTGCGAGGCAGTTCGTCAACGACGATGACGCGCTTGGGCTGCTTGTAACGGGCCAGGCGGCCGTTCAGCGCGGCGGTCACGGCGGCTTCGGTGACGGGGGTGGAGTGGTCGGGCACGAGGACGGCCACCACGCCTTCCCCGAAATCGGGGTGGGGAACGCCGATGACGGCGCTTTCCAGGACCCCGGGCAGGGCGTCGATCTCGCCTTCCACCTCCTTGGGGTAGACGTTGAAGCCGCCGCTGATGATGAGATCCTTGCCGCGCCCGACGATGTGCAGGTAGCCCCGCCCGTCGATCCGGCCGAGGTCGCCGGTGATGAAGAAGCCGTCGGGGCGGAACTCCGCGGCGGTCTTCTCCGGCATGCGCCAGTAGCCCTTGAAGACGTTGGGGCCACGCACCTCCACCACGCCGATGTCGCCGTCCGGCAGCAGGGCACCGGTCTGCGGGTCGGCGATGCGCGCCTCGACCCCCGGCAGGGGCAGGCCGACGGTGCCGGCGATGCGGTCGCCGTCGTAGGGGTTGGAGGTGAGCATCCCGGTTTCGGTCATGCCGTAGCGCTCCAGGATGCGGTGACCGGTGCGCGATTCCCAGGCACGGTGCGTTTCGGCCAGCAGGGGTGCGGAGCCGGAGACGAACAGGCGGACGGACCGGCACAGCTCCGCCGTCAGCGCGTCCTGGCCGAGCAGCCGGGTGTAGAAGGTGGGGACGCCCATCATCACCGTGGAGCGGGGCAGCCGCTCCAGCATCGCCGCCGGTTCGAAGCGCGGCAGCAGAATCGTCGTGGCGCCGGCCATCAGCGCCACGTTGCAGGCGACGAACAGGCCGTGGGTGTGGAACAGCGGCAGGGCGTGGAGCAGCACGTCCTCCGCCGTGAACCGCCATTCCGCGTGGAGCACCTGCGCGTTGCTCAGCAGGTTTCCATGGGTCAGCATCGCGCCCTTGGAACGCCCGGTGGTGCCCGAGGTGTAGAGAATGGCGGCGAGGTCGTCGGTGCCGCGAGCGGCCGTCGCGAAGCCGTCCGGCTGCCCCGCCGCGGCATCGGCGAGCGTGCCCCGCCCGCGGGCGTCGAGGGTGAGCAGGCGCGCACCGCCGGCGACCGCCGCGGTGGCGTCCAGCCGCGCCGGATCGCAGACGACCAGCGCCGGCTCGGCATCCCCGATGAAGTAGCCGAGTTCGGCCGGGGTGTAGGCGGTGTTCAACGGCAGATAGACCGCCCCGGACCGCAGGCAGCCGAGGTAAAGGACGAGCGCTTCGAGCGACTTCTCCACCTGGACGGCCACGCGGTCACCCGGCCGCACCCCGGCGGCGGCGATGGCGTTGGCCATCCGCCCGGACGCCGCGCGGAGGCCGCCGTAGGTCACCCGGCTGCCGTCGGCCAGTTCGATGGCGACGCGGCCCGGATCGCCGGACGGGTTCAGGACATGGTTGAACAGGGATTCGGACATGGTTCGGGTTCCGCAAGGGAGTGATGCGCCGGGCATCAGACGTCGGGGGAGTGCTCCGGCGGGAAGACGGCCCGCAGCCATTGCCGGATGGCGGCGATGACCGGCGTGTTCCATTTCTGGGCCGGAGCGATGAAGTAATAGCCGCCGATGATGACGTTGCTGTCCACCATCTCCACCAGCTCGCCGCGGGCCAGCTCGTCGACGATGAGCAGGTCGCTGACCAGCGCCACCCCCCGGCCGAGGCGGGCGGCCTCGATGGTCAGGTGGGCCTGCCACAGCCGGGGACCGCGCAGCCGGAACAGATCGGTCACGCCGGCCTCCTCCAGCCACGCCTCCCACATGCCGGTGGACTGTTCGTGGATCAGAGGCAGGCCGATGAGATCGGCGGGGGTGCGCACGTCGGGATAGCGCGCCTTGAACTCCGGGCTGGCGATGGCGAGGATGCGGGGCCGGGCGAACATCTCCGACCGCAGCCCCTCGGCGACCGCGCCGTCGTCGAGGTACATGATCTCGGCGTCGGCCTCCTCGCGGCTGAAATCCGGGCGGGTCGAGGTCGGCTGAAGGATCACCTCGCGGCCGGCCAGCGCCGCCTCCAGCTCGGGAAGGTGGGCGAGCAGGCGGCGCGAGGCCAGACCGGCCAGGCAGCAGATATGGACCGCCTCCATCCCGCCGTTGCGCAGCTCGTTGCTGGCGTCGGCGATCAGGTCGAAGGCCCGGCGCAGCTGGGCGGCGAAGCGGATGCCTTCCCGGGTCAGGGTCAAACCGCGCCCCGACCGCGCCACCAGCTTCACGCCGACCGCCTGTTCCAGGTTCTGGATGTGGCGCGACACCACCGTGTGGGACACCGCCAGCTCATCGGCGGCGGCCCTCACGGTGCCCTGGCGGGCGAAGATGTCGAAGGCACGGAGGGCGAGAAGGGGCGGAAGGCGGCGCGCCATGCGGACCTTGGAACTGTGGGCGGAACCGGCGGCAGTATGAGACATTTCCGCCGGCACCGCACGCGCCCCGTCTCCGGTCTCCGCTTTCCCCTCCCGCCGGTTCGGCATCACACCACCGAATCGCGCCGGAGCGCGTCGATCTCGGCGGGGCCGAAGCCCAGTTCCGCCAGGATCTCGCCGGTGTGCTCACCCAGGCGCGGGGCCGGAGCTTCGGCCGGCAGGGGCGCTTCGGGCATGGCGATGGGGATGGCGGCAAAGCGCTTGCCTGACCCTTCCGGCACCTCGACGACCATCTTGCGGTGGATCACCTGGGGATCGGCCAGGGCCTCCGGCACGCTGTTGATCGGGCTGGCCGGGACGTCGGCCTCCTCCAGTATGTCCAGCCAGCTGTCGCGGCCGCGGGCGAGGAAGGCCTCCTTGAGCAGCGGCTCCAGCTCCGCGTGGTGGGCGTTGCGGGCCGAGCCGGTGGGAAAGCGCGGGTCGGCCAGCAGGTGCTCCAGCCCCATGGCGCGGCACATCCGTTCCCACTGCTCGTTGGTGTCCACGCAGATGGCGATCGGCTTGTCGGCGGTGGGAAAGGCCTGGAAGGGGGCGATCAGAGGGTGGCGGCTGCCCAGCGGGCGCGGCGTCTCCCCGGCGTTGAGGTAACGCGCGATGGCGTTTTCCATCAGGGCCAGCTGGCAGTCGAGCATGGCCACGTCGATGAAGCTGCCCTCGCCGGTGCCCGCCCGCTTCTGCAAGGCGGCGAGGACGCCGATGGCGGCGAACAGGCTGGACCCGATGTCGCCGATCGACGCGCCGACGCGGCAGGGATCGCCGCCCGGTTCGCCGGTGATGCTCATCATCCCCGACATCGCCTGCGCCACCACGTCGAAACAGGGGCGGTGGCGGTAAGGCCCGCTCTGCCCGAAGCCGGAAATCGAGGCGTAGATCAGCCGCCGGTTCACCGCCTTCAGGTCGGCGTAACCCAACCCCAGGCGGTCCATCGTCCCCGCCCGGTTGTTCTCCACCAGCACGTCGCAGGTGCCGACGATTTTTTTGAAAATCTCCTTCCCCTTCTCCTCCTTCAAGTTGAGCGTCAGGCTTCGCTTGTTACGGTTGACGCTGAGGAAGTAAATGCTCTCGTCGTCGCTGAAGGGAGCAATCACGCGGGTGAAATCACCTTTGCCGGGGCGCTCGATCTTGATGACGTCCGCCCCCAGCGCGCCGAGCAGCCAGGTGCTGTAGGGGCCGGCCAACATATGCGTGAGATCGACCACGCGCACGCCGGCCAGAGGAGCGTCGCGGCGCTGCGTATCGGTGTTTGGCATGAATGATCCTCTGGGTTGCCGGACACCCGAAAGTCGGGCCGAGCGGGGCCGCGCACCCGGCGGAGACCTTGTCCGGCCTGGGCGGCGGCAGGAATGCGATGTCCCAGGCTTGCGCCACGCCGGGCGGAAAACAATCACTTAGTTTGGCCCAATCCGGTGCATGGAACGCACCGGTCGCCAGCTTTGGGCGGCCGGCCCATTGGTGCGTTCCATGCACCGGAGCGCCGCGTTTTTTCTCCTTGTGGTGCCAGCGATGTCCGATACTCTTTGATTCACCCGAAATGAATCGACATGATCGAAATCTCCATGGGCCTGCGGAAGTCTTCGCGACTTTCGAGGCGGGCGAATCCTTTACTCTGCTCGCCTGCCCAGCGCAATCCGCGTCGCGACAGCGTCGGGCGGCCCACCGCAACCATGAAAGGACAACCTGCGGGTGATGGATCTTTCAGGCAAGACCGCCATCGTCGGCGCCTTTGAATCGACGCGCAGGGATGCGCCGCGCGTCCATCCCTTCGCCCTACAGATGGAATGCATTCTTGGCGCGCTGGACGACGCGGGGCTGGCGCTGGGGGATGTGGACGGGCTGTGCGCGGCCTCCGGCGACTGGGCCGAAGGCGGCGGCACCATGGACGCGATCGAACTCGCGGAATACATCGGGATCACGCCCACCTACGTCAACAGCACCGACGTCGGCGGCTGCTCCTACATCATGCACGCCGGCCAGGCGGCCGCGGCCATCGCCGCCGGGCTCGCCGAGGTGGTGGTCATCAGCTACGCCGCCTGCCCGCGCTGGTGGCCGCTGAACACCCCGTCCTTCGATCCCTTCGTCCTTCCGGCCGGCCCCGGCCAGTACGAAATCCCCTACGCGCCGACGCTGATCTCCACCTACGGGCTGTTCGCCCGCCGCCACATGGACCTGTACGGCACCACGCCGGAGCAGCTGGCCCAGGTGGCCGTGACCTTCCGCACCCACGCGGCGGCGAATCCCCACGCCCGGCTGCGCAAGCCGATCACGGTGGAGGATGTGCTGGCCTCGCCGATGATCGCATCGCCGCTGCACCGGCTGGACTGCTGCGTGGTGACCGATGGCGGCGGCGCCATCGTGATGACCAGCCGCGAGCGGGCGCGCGATCTCAAGAGGAAGCCGGTCTATCTGGCGGGCTACGGCGCGGCGGTGGCGCGCACCCAGAACAGCCAGATTCCCGACGACCTGAAGACCCCGGCGGCCCTCTCCGGCCCGCGCGCCTTCGCCATGGCGGGCGTGACCCACGACGACATCGACGTCGCGCAGATCTACGACGCCTTCACCATCACGCCCATGCTGGCGCTGGAGGATCTGGGCTTCTGCGGGCGCGGCGAAAGCGGGTCCTTCGTCGCGGAGGGCAACCTGACGCTCGGCGGGCGCCTGCCGTCCAACACCGACGGCGGAGGCCTGTCGTCCAACCATCCGGGCAAGCGCGGCCTCTTCACGCTGATCGAAAGCGTCCGCCAGCTTCGTGGCGAAGGCCCCGGCGTCCAGGTGCCCGACGCCAAGGTCGCGATGGCCCACGGGCTGGGCGGCACCTTCTGCTCCGCCGCCACCGCAATCCTCGCCGTGTAGGTGCCCGATGACCGCCATGATCACCCCGCCCGTCCGGGACGAGACCTCCGCCCCCTTCTGGGAGGCGGCGCGCGACGGCCGCTTCCTGATCCAGCGCTGCCCGGAAACCGGGCGGTACCAGTGGTATCCGCGCGCCCACTCCATCCACGCCCCCCACGCCCGCCCGGAATGGGTCGAGGCAAGCGGGCGCGGCGAACTGCTCAGCCACTCCGTCGTCCACCGCGGCAACCAGCCGGGCGACCCCTACGTCTGCGCCCTGATCCGGCTGGAGGAGGGAGTGACCGTTTTCTCCCGCGTCGAAGGGATCGCGGAGAACGACCTGCGGGCCGGCCTGCCGCTCGCCGTGGCGTTCCACAGCCTGGACGACTCCACCAGCCTTCCGGTGTTCCGCCCGCGGACCGCCGCCCAGGGAATCGACGCATGACCACCCTCTATCTCGACGACATTCAGCCGGGCGCCCGGACGCAGTCCACGCGCGTCACCGTCACCGAGGCGCACATCGTCTGGTTCGCCGGGCTGACCGGCGATTTCAATCCGCTCCACATGGACGCGGAGGCCGCGAAGGCCAACGGCTTTGGGCGCACCATCGCCCACGGGATGCTGACCCATTCGCTCAGCACCGGCCTGCGTTCCAGCATCGACGACTGGGCGATCCTCGCCTTCCTGGAAACGCGGCGCCGCTTCGTCGGCCCGGTCTTCGCCGGCGACACCGTCCATTACGAGGCGGAGATCCTGGAGGTGCGGCCCAGCGCCTCCAAAACTGACCGCGGCATCGTCCGCGTCGCCACGTCCGTGAAGAACCAGCGCGGCGACACCGTGCAGGAGGGCGAGGACGTGTTCTCCGTCGCGCGCCGGGGGAACGGCCCATGAGCGCCGCCGGAAGCATGGGCCGGCGGCTGGCCGGGCACACCGCCTTCGTGACCGGCGGCGGCGGCGGCATCGGCCGCGCGGTCTGCGAGCGGCTGGCGGCGGAGGGTGCGGCGGTCGTCGTCGCCGACATCGGGGAGGACGCGGCCGAAGCCGTTGCCGCCGCGCTGCGCGCCGCCGGGGCGCAGGCCCACGCGACCGCGCTGAACGTGGCCGACCGCGCGAGCTGGGACAGCGCCGTTTCCGGTCTGCCCGACGCCTTTCGCGGCGTGGACATCATGGTCAACGTCGCCGGCATCGTGCGCGACCGCTCGCTGGCCAAGATGACCGACGCCGAATGGAGCGCGGTCATCGACGTCAACCTGCGCGGCACCTGGCTCGGCTGCCAGACCGCCTTTCAGCTGGTCGGCAACCGCGGCTGGGGCCGCATCGTCAACATAGCCTCCACCGCCATCCTCGGCACCTTCGGACAGGCCAATTATTCGGCGTCCAAGGCGGGGGTGGTCGGTCTCACCCGCACCGCCGCGCTGGAGGGGGCCCGGCGGGGCATCCTGGTCAACGCGGTCGCGCCGGGGGTGGTCGAAACCGCCATCGTCGAGGGCGTGCCGGACGCGGTGCGGACGCAATGGCTGGAGAAGACCCCCATCGGGCGCCTGGGCAAGCCCGGGGAGATCGCCGCCGTCGTCGCCTTCCTGGCGTCCGACGACGCGGCCTACGTCACCGGCCAGACCATCATCGCGGACGGCGGGGCGACCACCGGCGACTACTGATCCGGCCTCTCCTTGCGGCAGCGACGCCGCCGGGACGGCCACGTTGCGACACAAAAAGGAAGACATATCATGATGGAATTTTCCCGCCGCCGGCTTCTCAAGACGACCGGGCTCGTTGGTACCGCGCTGCTGTCGGGCGGCCTCGCCGGCACGGCCTTCTCCCGAATCGCCGCGGCTTCGGTCGCCGACGACCCGCTCTACGCCGCCGCCAGGAAGGAAGGCAAGCTGACCCTCTACTGGGGCTCCTATGAGCAGCAGACGATGGAGGAGATCCGCGACGCCTTCAAGGCGAAGTATCCGGGCATCGACGTCAACCTGCTCCGCCAAGCGTCGCAGACCGTCTACACCCGCCTGCGGATGGAGTTGCAGAACGGCGTCTACGAATGCGACTCCCTCGGCACCACCAACCTGCTGCACTACACCGAGCTGAAGAAGGTCGGCGCCCTGGCGCCGGTCGAGCCGGCCGACGCGGTGAACCTGCCGGACGCCTTCCGGAACCTCGACCCCGACATGATGTACCATGTCGGCGCCATCAGCCTGACCAGCATCAACTATGCGCCGGGCAAGGTCTCCGCCCCGCCGGCCAGCTGGCAGGCGCTGCTTGAGGACCAGTGGCACGGCAAGATCACCACGGGCAGCCCGGCCTCCTCCGGCGACGTGGCGAACTGGGTGGTGGCGATCCGCCGCAAGTACGGCGACGACTTCCTGCGCGCCTTCGGCAAGCAGAAGCCGAAGGTCGGCCAGTCGAACGTCGACACGGTGACCGACATCCTGGCCGGCGAGCGCGTCGTCGGGTCCGGCGCGCCCTTCAGCTACACGCTCACCCAGAAGGCCGCGGGCAACCCGATCGATGTCGTGGCCCCGTCCGACGACGCCATCCTGAACCTGGGCATCACCGGCGTGCTGGCCAAGGCGCCGCACCCGAACGCCGCCCGCCTCTTCACGAACTTCCTCTATTCGAAGGAGGTCTCGCAGATCCTTCAGAAGAACTACTGGCCGACCCTGCGCAAGGACGTCGCCTGGGCCGAAGGCCGGTCGCTGGACCAGATGAAATGGTACCGCAACACCGGCGACGACCTCGGCCCGGAGGTTGCGGAAGGCATCGCCAAGTGGAAGGAACTGGTGCGCTGACCGCCACTCCCGCCAGCTTGCGGGGGCGCTCCCCCCGGCCGGAAGGGCTCCGCGCCCTGCCCGGCCGGGGGCGGGCTTCCAGCCGGTCCTTCGCGACCGCTCCTTGAACCAAGGGAGGCGGACCCTATGGGGGTCATCTCATCCAGCCGTGAAGGCAGCACACCGGACGCGGCGGCACGGCCGATGATGCCCCGCGTTCCGCTCGTCAGGACCGCGGTCTTCGGCGCCGTCGTCCTTCTTCTTCTCCTGCTGGTGGTCCAACCCTTCGGCTGGGTTCTCCACAACAGCTTCCACGACGATCTGACCGGCGCCTGGACACTCGGCAACTACGCGCGGATCCTCCAGTCCGCCGAGCTTGTCGAACCTCTCGTCAACTCGCTGGTCCTGGCTGTGGCGACCGCGGTGATCGCCGTCGGAATCGGCGTCCCGCTGGCCTGGCTGGTGGCGCGCACCGACATGCCGTTCCGGCGCACCATCCGCGTGCTGACCCTGACCGCCTTCGTCACCCCGTCCTTCATCGGGGCGACCGGCTGGATCCTGCTGGCCGCGCCCAACTCGGGCTGGCTGAACGCCCTGTGGCGGATGATCGCCGGGTCGGACTCGGGGCCGCTGCTGAACATCTACTCGATGGCCGGCGCCATCTTCATCTGCGGCATCTACACCGTTCCCTACAGCTTCACCATGGTGTCCAGCGCGCTGGACGAGATGGCGGTGGAGCTTGAGGACGCCGCCGCCACGCTGGGATCGGGCACGCTGCGCACCATGCTCAGCATCACCATCCCGCTCGTCACCCCGGCGGTGATCGCCAGCTTCATCCTGTCCTTCATCCAGGGGCTGACGCTGTTCGGCGTCCCGGCCTTCCTGCTGACCCCGACCGGCATCCCGGTGGTGACGACCAAGCTGGCCGAGTTCTACCAGCAGTTCCCGCCCGAGATCTTCATGGCCGCCGCCTACTGCATGCCGCTGCTTCTGGTCACCGCCATGCTGTTCTGGATGCGCCGGCGCATCCTGGGGCGCAAGCAGTATGTCACCATCTCCGGCAAGACGCGGGCGGGGCGGCAGATCCATCTGGGCGGCGCCCGCTGGCCGTTGTTCTTCGCCGCGCTTCTGATGCCGCTGGTCTCGGTTCTGCTGCCCTACGCGGCGCTGCTTCTGGTGTCGCTCACCCGCGCCTGGGGCAAGGGGCTGTCGTGGGACAACCTGTCGCTCTACTGGTACTGGTGGGCGCTGTTCGGCAATTCCGAGACGCTCACCGCCATCGTGAACTCGCTGCTTTTCTCCACGCTGGGGGCCACGCTCTGCATCGCGCTCGGCACGGTGGTCGCCTACATCGTGGAGCGGCGGATGATGCCGGGTGCGCGCATTCTGGGCGTGGTGGCGACGGTTCCCATCATCATTCCCGGCATCGTCCTGTCGGTCGGCTTCTTCGCCGCCTACACGCGGGCGCCTTTGAACCTCTACGGCACGCCGATGCTGCTGATCGCGGCCTTCGCGGCGACCTTCCTTCCCATCGCCTACGCCCACGGCGGGGCGATCCTGAAGGGCATCGGGCCGGAGCTGGAGCGCGCCGCCCGCAGCCTGGGCGCCGGGGAAGGCCGGACCTTCCTGTCGATCACCGTTCCGCTGATGGGCGCCGGGCTGGTGTCGGGCTGGTTCCTGGTCTTCATCCCGATCATCCGCGAGCTGTCGGTCGCCGTCTTCCTCATCACGCCCAAGACCAACGTGATGACCACCCTGATCTACAACGCCAAGGACGGCGGCAACTACGAGGCCGTCTGCGCCATGAGCGTCCTCCTCCTCCTGATGACGCTGCTGCTGGTGGCGGCCGCCCGTCCCCTGACGCAGCTGACCGGCGCGCGTCGCACATCCCGGAAAGCCGCCGAAGCGGCAGGAGTTGTCCCAGCATGAGCGGGATCCGCATCAAAAATCTCCGCAAGTCCTTCGGCAGCTACACCGCGCTGCACGGAATCGACCTCCAGGTGCCCAACGGCACGCTGCTCGCCCTGCTCGGCCCGTCGGGCTGCGGCAAGTCGACCACGCTCCAGCTTCTCGCCGGCTTCGAGGCGCCGACCGAGGGCGAGATCTGGGCCGACGACGTGCTGCTGTCGTCGCCGCGCGGGGTGCTGCCGCCGGAAAAGCGCGGCATTTCCCTGGTGTTCCAGAACTACGCGGTGTGGCCGCACAAGACCGTGGCGGAAAACGTCGCCTTCGGCTTGGCCGTCCGCCGCCTGCCCAAGGCCGAGCTTGTCGAGCGCCTGGACCGCGCGCTCCGCACCGTGCGGCTGGAAGCCCTGCGCGACCGCTACCCGTCGGAGCTGTCCGGCGGCCAGCAGCAGCGCGTGGCGCTGGCCCGCGCGCTGGCCGTGGAGCCGCGCATCCTGCTGCTCGACGAGCCGCTGTCCAACCTCGACGCCCACCTGCGCGAGGAAATGCGGTTCGAAATCCGGCAGGTCCATGACCTGCTGGGCATCACCACCGTCTACGTCACCCACGACCAGTCGGAGGCGCTGGTCACCGCCGACCGCATCGCCGTCATGAAGTCGGGCCACCTTCAGCAGCTCGGCTCGCCGGAGGACATCTTCGAGCGGCCCTCCAACGCCTTCGTCGCGAAGTTCATCGGCGCCAACAACGAACTGGTCGGCACCAGCGAGGGCCAGGGCGCCATCCGCATCGGCGACCGCAGGCTGACCGCGCCCGACCGCAGCGGCGCCGCGCGCGGCGCTGCCGTGTCGCTCTGCGTGCGGCCGTCGCAGGTCCGGCTGGGCGAGAACGGCCGGGACGCCCAGCCGGGCGTTCCCTGCAACGTCCTGCCCGGCACCATCCTGCGCTCCGCCTACCTCGGCGAATACCGCGACGTTCTGGTGGACGTCGGCGGCGAGCGCACGCTGCGCGCCTTTGTCCCGCCGTCGCAGAGCTACGGCCCGGGCAGCGCCGTGACCGTCCATCTCCCGATCGAGGCGTGCCAGATCCTGGGTCCGGCCGCCTGATTCCCGCCCCGCACCAAGGACATCCCTCAACGATGAACCAAGAGCCCGAAATCCTGACCGAGCGGCGGGGCGCCGTTCAATGGGTGATCTTCAACCGGCCCAAGGCGCGCAACGCCATAACGCCGTGGATGGAGGACCGCCTGCTCGAAATCTGCCGCGAGGTCAACGCCGACACCCGGGTGAAGGCGCTGGTGCTGACCGGCGCCCGCGGGGACAAGCCGGCCTTCATGGCCGGCGCCGACCTTGCCTGCCTGCAAAGCGTCAAGACTCCCGAGGACTACACCATCCTGGAGGACCGGGCCGAGGAAGCGGCGATGGCCCTGGAGGGCGTCCGCGTCCCGACCATCGCGGCCATGGCCGGCGCCTGCGTCGGAGAGGGGGCGTTGCTCGCGGCCTGCTGCGACGTGCGCATCGCGTCCCCGTCCATCCGCTTCGGCTTCCCGATCGCCCGCACCGTCGGCAACTGCCTGAGCATCAAGAACCTGGCGCGGCTGGCCGGCATTCTCGGCACGGCGCGGACCAAGGAGATGATCTTCAACGCCCGCCTGCTGACCGCCGAGGAGCTGGCCGGCACCGGCGCCCTGCGCACCGTCGTCCCGGAGGAGGAGCTGGCCGACCGCGCCCAGGCCATCGCGGAGGAGCTTGCGACGCTCGCCCCGCTCACCCTGTGGACGACGCGCGAGGCGTTGCACCGGTTGCGCGATCACGGGTTGCCGCCGGACGGCGATGACGATCTGCTCCGCCGCTGCTATCTGTCCGCCGATTACCAGGAGGGCATCGCGGCCTTCCTGGAGAAGCGCTCCCCGGTCTGGACGGGGCGGTAGGCAAGCCTTTCCCCGGCCGCCTCCTTCCGGCCGCCTTCCTCTGGCCTCCCGATCGTCACCATTGTCTTTCCATGGTTGATCCCCGGGCGGCCATCAACGATGAAGGAGCCCAGGGCCGGGCGCGACGGGCGCGGACGGCCGCCGGAAGGAGCGCCATGTGACCCGGGATGAAGGCAGGAGCAAGCGTACCGTCGTGCCGGAGCGGCGGGGGAAGGTGCCCGGCCTGACCGGCATCGTGGCCACCTCGACGCTGGTCCAGGCGCTCGCCTCGATGGCGATCCTGACGGTCCCCGCCGTCGCCCCGTCGGTGGCGGCCTCGCTCGGCGTGCCGGCGGCGGCCGTGGGGTTCCAGATCAGCCTGCTCTACCTCGCGGCCACCGTCGCCTCGCTGTTCGGGGGGACGCTGATCCGCCGTTACGGGGCCTGCCGGACCAGCCAGCTCTGCATGGCGGCGACCGCGCTGGGCTGCGCGATCGCCGCGGTCCCGACGGTGCCGACCCTCGCCCTGGGCTCGCTGATCATGGGCGCCGCCTACGGGCTGCCGAACCCGGCCGCCTCGCACCTGCTGGTCCGCCACACGCCGCCCGCGCACCGCAATCTGGTCTTCTCGATCAAGCAGACGGGGGTGCCGCTGGGCGGCGTGGCGGCGGGGCTGCTGGCGCCGCCGGTCACGGCGGCCTTCGGCTGGCAGGCGGCGCTGATCCTGGTGGCGGTGGCCGCCGCCGCGGCGGTCCTGGTCGAGCAGCCGATGCGCGCGCGCCTCGACGACGACCGCGACCCCGGGGCGCCGCTGCTGCGGCTTCCGCTCGAAGGGCTGGCCGCGGTCGTCCGCCAGGCGCCGCTGCGCCGGCTGTCGCTGGCCGCCTTCTGCTTCTCCGGGGTGCAGCTCTGCGTCATGGGCTTCCTGGTCGTGCTGCTGGTGGAGGAGCTGGGCGTCGACATCATCACCGCCGGGGTGGTGCTGGCCGCCGTGCAGGCGGCGGGGGTGGCCGGCCGCATGCTGTGGGGGCTGGTCGCCGACCGGGCCGGCGACGGGCTGCTGGTGCTGGCCGGCCTGGGGCTGGTCATGACGGGGACCGCGGCGGCGGTGACCGTCCTGCCGGCCGGCGCCCCGCTGGCGCTGGTGGCCGCCATCGCCCTGCTGCTCGGCCTCACCGCGATCGGCTGGAACGGCGTGTTCCTGGCCGAGGTCGCCCGCCTGAGCCCGCCGGGCGCCATCAGTTCGGTCACCGGCAGCGCCATGATGGTGACCTTTCTCGGCGTGATGGTCGCCCCCACCGCCTTCGCCCTGCTCCACGATCAGCTCGGCAGCTACCGGAGCGGCTACGGCCTGCTGGCGCTGCTGGGATTCGCCGGCATGCTGCTGACCATCGCCGCCAGACGCGGCGCGCCCGTCGCCCGTCCGCCTGCACCGCGCCCATAGAGCGGATCGCGTAAAATCGGAATCGATTTGAAGCGTGAATCGACTTTGGTGCAGAACTCGGCCTGAGGACGGATTTTGCCCAGAGGCGATGGTGATCAGGCGACCTTCCGGGAGGTCGGCATGCCGAGGCTGGTCATCCGATTGATGACGGCGCAGGCGGCCCGGGCCTCGGCTTTCTGTGCGGACAGAGACCGTGCGCGCAGGCTGCGTCCGATGAGGACCTTGTACCTGAGCATCGCCACCACGACCAACGATCTTCTGCGGTACTGGACGGCCCGCTGCCAACCCAGCCGACCACGCTCAGCGATCACCTGGATATGGCGGTCGCGTTGGCTGGGGGCGGTCTCAGCGGTGTCGCTCACCACCGCGGTGGCACGCGGCGGGATGATGACGTCGGCGTTCGGCGCATGCGCCGCAACGGTCCGGTAGGTTGGCTCGCCGTCACCAGCCCGGCCTTTTCTGCACCAACGTCGCACCGCCTCCCTTTCTGGATGGTCAAAGGCGCAGCGCCAGCAGGGGCGCCAGCTTGGCGAGAACCTGCTGAAGGATCGGTGCGGGCACGGCGCCGGCGGGATCGAGCTGGCGGATCCGGCGGTCGAGGCTCTTCACCTGGTCGGCGAGTACGACGCCGCCGATCGGCAGGCCCTCGGGCAGCGGCACCTCGAAGGGATAGCCCTTCGCCCTGCTGGTGATCGGACAGACCACGGCGAACGGCGCCCGCTGGTGGTAGGCGCGCGGGGAAAGCACGAGCGCCGGCCGGCGCCCGGCCTGCTCGTGCCCCGCCTGCGGGGTGAAGCCGATCCAGACCAGGTCGCCGCGGTCGGGCAGCATCACAGCAGCTCCTGCCCTCGCGGCGCATCATCGAAGGAATCGTCGGGCAGGTTGTCCGGCGTGATGCCGGCAAGCAGCTCGTCGAGCGAGTAGCGCGGCAATGCCGGTCGGATGACGAGCTGATCGTTCTCGATGTCGATCTCGACGGCGGTCCCCTCGGCGATCCCGGCTTGGTCGGCGAGCGGGCGCGGGAGACGGAGGGCGAGGCTGTTGCCCCAGCGGGCGATCTCGGTGCGCATGGCATTCCCCTCGGTAGATACGGCGACTATACGGCTGTAGAGCCGACGTGTCTACGGATAGAATGCTGATCCGCTCCTATTCGGAACTGCGTGCTGGAAATGCAATGTCGTCTTCCACCGGCTCCTCCAGGAGCGCCCTAGAGTTTCGTGCGTTTAATCTGAAACGCACGAAACTCCAGGCCTTTGTTTTGCGAGCGGATTCACGCTTCAAATCGATTCCGATTTTACGCGATCCGCTCTAATGGCCTGTCAGGTCTGAACTGAGGGGTAGAGGCTGCGGAGCTTGATGCGCGCGTCGTTCCACCCGGGGCCGCTCTCGGCCCCGTCGGCTTTGAGCAGGATTTGGGCGTGCTTGATCCTACGAACGTCCGCCTTGCCACGGGCCAACAATTGCTGGAGCTGCTCGCGTTCCTCGGCGGTCAGCGTCACTCGATGCCTCCTCATCGCCGCTCTCCCATTGGGGCTCGTATAGCCAACAGAAAAGCGCGCCTTCACATCACCGCTGACTGCGCACCAGGGGCCGGCGCATCAGCCGGGGATCGCCAGCCCGCGCCCCTCGGCGGTCAGGCGCCAGGTGGCGAGGTCCCCCAACATGATGTCCGCAGCCTGGCGGGCACGGTCCTGCGCCGCCCGCAGGTCGGCGGGGTCGTCGCTGCCAAGCGCCCCGATCAGGGCTTCGAGCTGCCCCGCCATCCGCCCCGACCGCTGGGCGTTGCCCTCGAAATCGGCGATCACCCGGATGCCGTAGGAGGCGGTCGCCAGAACCGGAAGCCCGGCGGTCAGCGCCGTCACGGCGTATTTCAGCTCGTCGCCGGGATGCAGGCCGGCAAGGGCGGACAGGACGAACAGCAGGGCGATGGCGAGCGTGGTGAAGAACAGCGCTTCGCCGAACCGCTCCAGCCGGTGCTCCATCGCTTCCAATTGGTGCTGCACCGACCGGTGGTAGCGGCATTGGTCCGCAAGCATCGCCATCAGGGACCGGCGCGCTTCGGCGGTGGCCGCCGCGGTCAGCGCCAGCCGCGGCAGCCCGGCCGCGCGCAGCAGGGCGCGCCCGTACCAGGCGGTCCAGATGCCGATCCGGCCGGGGGCGGTGGGCGGCCGGCTGCCGAGGCCGGTCATGTGGATGGCCACCCGCAGCCGTTCGGCGACTTCGCGCGCCTCCAGCCAGCGGCGATGCCAGTCGCCCCGCTTGCCGCAGCGGGTGTTGACGATGACCGTCAGGATCAGCAGCAGCTCGACCAGCACGAACGCCCATTTGTGATCCACGAGCAGGTGGAGGCTTTTCTGCGACAGGATCGACAGGGCGACGATGAACACCGACAGGGCGGCAAAGAGGAAATTGGTCACGATGGCGCTGCGGAAGATCCGGGCGTAACGGATGCCCAGCGCATCCGCCCAGCCATAGGCGCTCCTCAGCGTTCCGGGCGGATCCGCCGTCACCGCCCCCAGGGCGTCCGCCGAGTCCCTGGGCGACGGGCTGCACAGGTCGGCGCGGCCCGGCTTGCGCACACCGGCGAGAGCCATCAGCAGGTGCCATTCGGGGCGCCAGTGGAAGCGCCGCCGCGTCTCGGCGAAATAGGCCGCGAGCCGCGCCGCCTCGCCGCGGTCCGGACCCTTCCCGGCGCCGTGCCCGTCGGCCGGGGATCCGGCGGGCGGGCGCAGCACCTCGTCCACCAGCTCCGCCAGCCGGCCGGCGGGGTCGTGGGCGGGCAGGTCGTCGAAGCGGAGGGTCGGCAGCGGATGCGGCTCCAGGTCGCGCCACCGCAGTTCGGGCCGCTTCCGGCCGGTGGCGTCGACCAGCAGGACCGGCAGGCCGCGCCGCGCCGCCGCATCGATGATCTCGCCCGTGCCGCCGCGCCCGGCGGCACGCCCACCGTCCCAGACGGCGATCAGGATCGTGCAATGGTCCAGCATGGCCTGCCCGGCCTCCTCGTAGGCGCGGGCCTCCTCGTCCCGGCGCCCCGGCAGCTCCATCACGGCATCCGCCCGGCCGAGCAGCGCGCGGTATTCCGCCAGGCTGTCCGCCTCGGTGAAATCGGCGGCGTAGTCGTCGCGCAGGAAGGGCAGCAGGGCTTCGAGGCGATAGCCCGCGTCCAGCGCCGCATCGGCGGCGATCCGGTCCGCCCCTTCGGCAAGGGCCGACAGCAGCGACAGGCGCGGCGCCTGCGGCGAGAAGGCGGCGGCGTGGCGCCGGTGGGCATCGCCGGCCGCCGCCGCGATCCCTTGCAGCAGTTCGGCGATCCGGGCGGCGACCGTCGCCCGCGCCTCCTCCGGCAGCTTGTTCGGCCGGTGGCCGGTGATGCCGACGGCAAGGGCGAGACGCGGCTTGGGGGGATGGGTCGTCACGGCGCTTTGGCCTTCTCCAGGAGCGTATCGAGGGGGGCGGCGCCGTTCCGGGCGTCGGCCAGTGCCGATTCCACCACGCCGATCCAGGGCTTCTGATCGATGGACAGGAGCCCCTTTTCGTTCAGCGCGGTCAGGATCGCCAGTGCTTCGGCAAGATGCTTTTCCGGCTGCACACCCGCCCAGGCGAGCCTGGACAGGCTGACAACCAGATCCGTCTGGTATTGGAGGTTCCCGCGCTCCCTCTCGACCAGCCGGCGGCGGATCGCCAGCCCCTCCTCATGGAGCGCGCGCGCCCGTGCCGGGTCGCCGCGCAGCAGGATGTCGGCGACGGTCACGAGGCTGACCGAGAGATCGCGCTGGAAGTCGGTGTTGTCCGGTTCCCCCTCCGCCAGCCGGCGGCTGATCGCCAGCCCCTCCTCGTAGAGGGCGAGCGCCTTTGCCGGATCGCTGCCCAGCAGGATATGGGCGGCATTGTCGAGGCTGACCGAGAGATCGCGCTGGAAGACGGTGTTGCCCGGCTCCCGCGCGGCCAGCCGGCGGCCGATCGCCAGGCTCTCTTCATAAAGCGCGAGCGCCTTTGCCGGATCGCTGTCCAGCAGGATGTCGGCGATCCGGTCGAGGCTGACCGAGAGGCCGCGCTGGGAGGCGGTGGTGTCCGGCTCCCTCTTCGCCAGCCGGCGGCGGATCGCCAGACCCTCCTCGTAGAGGGCGAGCGCCCGTGCCGGATCGCTGCCCCGCAGGATGTCGGCGATCCGGTCGAGGCTGACCGAGAGATCGCGCTGGAGGCCGCGGTCGTTCGGCGCCCTCCCCACCAGCCGGCGGAGAATCGCCAGACCCTCCTCATGGAGCGCGCGCGCCTTTGCCGGATCGCTGCGCAGCAGGATGTCGGCGATCCGGCCGAGGCTGGCCGAAAGATCGCGCTGGGGGCGGACGGCGTCCGGCTCCTGCTCGGCCAGCCGGCGGAGGATCGCCAGCCCCTCCTCATGGAGCGCGAGCGCCTTTGCCGGGTCGCTGCGCAGCAGGATGTCGGCGAGCGTGGTGAGGCCGACCGAGAGATCGCGCTGGAGGCCGGCGTTGTCCGGCTCCCCCTCCGCCAGCCGGCGGAGGATCGCGAGCGCCGTTTCCGCCGCTTTCCTCCCCCCGTAGGGATCGCCGAAATCGGCAAGGGAGCGGGCCAGCTCGTCGAGCGCCACCGCCCGGCTGCGTTGCAGAGAGGCGTTGCCCTCGTTTTCCGCCGTCAGGCGGTCCTGGAGATCGCGGGCGCGCTGGAGGATCTCCCGCACCAGCGCGTTGGGCAGGCCGGCGTCCCTGAATCTCCGCGCCAGGTCGAACACCAGGCCGTTGGCGGTCCGGGTCGCCGCTTCGAGCGCCGCTTCGGCGCGTCCCGCCTGCGCTTGGGCCTCCGCGGTTGCGTCGCGCTGCTTCCGGTAGAGGTGGACGCTCGTCCCGACACCGGCAGCCAGGACGACGACCAGCCCCGCCAGCGCCGCCGTCAGGGAGCGGCGCATGCGCTGCTTGCGCGCCGCTTCGGCCCGCTCCACCTGATCGGACCGGCGGATGTAGGCGCGCTCGGGGTCGGTGAAGCGCCCCGGATGCTCCATCAGCCAATGGCGGGCGCGGTCCAGCATCACCCCGGCCAGCAGGCCCTTGTCCTTGTCCTTTCCTTCCGGCTGATCCGTCCAGTCCTTCAGGGCCTGCTCGATCCGGCCCTTGCCGATCAGGAAGTCGCGCTCCTGCTCCAGCCAGCCGGCAAGGCGCGGCCAGACCCGGAACAGCGCCTCGTGCGCCACCTCCACCATGCCGCCGCTTTCCTGCCCCTCCGGGCTGCGGCGGACGAGAAGGCGGGCTTCGGCCAGCCGTTCCAGCTGCCCCCGCGCCCGGTCGGGGAAGGAGTCCAGCGGCGCCGCCTGCCGGACGAAGGCGCCGGTTTCCGACAGCACGCGCACCAGCCTCGGCACGAAGGCTTCGCGCAGCGCCCGGTCATCCTCCTCCGTCCGCCCCTGGGCGGCCAGCGCGGCCTCGGCCCGCTCGCGCACGATCCTGTCGAGCGGGCTCAGCCCCTCCCCCCGCGCGCCCAGGCTTTCGTATTCGGCCAGGGTGAGGGCGCCGTCCCGGCCGAAGCGCTCGTAAAGCGCGTTCAGCGTGATCGCCACCAGGGGCAGGGCGTCCGGCCGTTCGGCGTCGCGGGTCAGGGCGGTGACCAGCCCTTCCTCCACCCGGACATGGGCCACCCGCGCCGGGCCGTGCACCAGCGCGCCGATGCGCTCCAGCGGCATGGCGTCCAGCGGGAGCAGGTCGCAGGGGGCGGTCAGCCACCGCCTGTCCTGGAATTCCGGCAGATGGTCGGCCCGCAGCGCCGCGACCGCGACGAAGGGCAGCGAGTCGTCGAGCAGGCGGTTGAGCAGGGCGAAGAACCCCGCCCGCTCCGCCCCGTCGGCCAGGGTGACGGCCTCCTCCGACTGGTCGACCGGCAGCAGGATGGCCGCATCGGGCGCGCCGACCCGCAGCCGCAGCGCCCGGGCCAGCTCCGTCAGCGCCGCGCCGGGGGTCTCGCCCTCCAGCGCCTTCCGCCAGACCGCCCGGCGGTCGGCGTCCGGCTCGCCGAGTCCGGCCAGCAGGCAGTCGACCAGCTGCGCGCGCGGCGTCCGGCCCGGACGGAAGGGAGGCAGGACGATCCAGTTGCCGCGGTCGCGCCTGAGGCGCGGGATCAGGCCGGCCCGCAGGAAGGACGACTTGCCGCTGCCCGATGCCCCCAGCAGCAGGATCAGCCTTTCCCCGCCGCGGGTGCGGCAGAGGCGCAGCCGCTCCACCGCCTTGCGGATTTCCGGATCGCGGCCGAAGAACACCGCCGCCTGCCCTTCCTCGAAGGCGGCGAGGCCGGGGAAGGGGGAATGGCCCCTGGCCAACTCGAAACCCTCGGGCGATTGCTGGGCCATCTCGCGCAGCCTCTTGCCCAGCCGGTCGAGCCCGCCCGTCCGGTCGCCGACGAGATCGATCGTTTGCAGGTCCTCGCCGACGATCCGCTCGCCGGTCGGGGCGACGATCAGCGGGAAAATCGCCTTGCCCAGCGCCCGCGCCTGGGTGAATTCGGCAAAACACCATTTGGAGGCCAGCCAAGAGCCGGTGACGAGGATGAGGACGGCCTGGGCGCGTTCGATCTCGCGGTAGAGCGTTTTCTCCCATTCCGCTCCCGGCTGGATGCCGGAGTCCTTGTCGATGTCGAGAAAACTGTTCTCGAAGCCGAGCGCGCTCAGCCACGCCTTCAGCTCCATCGCCTCCGCATTGTCCCGGCTCGAATGCGAGATGAAGATGCGCGTCAAGCCGACCCCCTGGAACGACTGGAGGATTCTCCCTCAAAGGACGCTCCGGAGCCGGCCGCCGGATCAGAATGGAGATTCGCGTCCGTGGTATACTACCTTCAGGCGCGGCCCCTTTCAACGGCCGCTCGGCCGTCGGATCCAAAGGGACAGGGGATGATTGTCTGTCCGGATAATTGTTGGATTCCGCATCGGCCGCGTCTAGCGTAGCGGCCATGGAACCGGACACGCGCCTTTCCGTCCTTGCCGCCGCCACCGCGTTGCCCGTTGTCCTGTTCGCAACGGTCGTGCTGTTCCTCTACGGCAGCGAGCGCAGCAGCGTGGTGGAGCAGACCCTGCGGGTCCAGGCCGGCAGCGCGGCCTCCGCCGTGGAGCGGCAGGTCGCCAGCGAGTTCGGCGTGCTCAACGCCCTGGCCGTGTCGGAGGCGCTCGACCGGCCGGACCTCCCGGCCTTCCAGGCGCTGGCGCGGCGAATCGTCGAATCCCGGCCGTCCTGGTTCGCGATCACGCTGAGCGAGCGCGGCCAGCCGGTGATGAGCACCCGCGTCCCGCCGCCGCCGGCGGTGGACCGGGACAGCCTGGAGCGTGTCTTCGCCACCGGCCGGCCGCAGGTCGGCGGCATGGAGCGGAATGCGGAGGAGGAGGCCGTCTTCCCGGCCCGCGTGCCGGTGGTCCGGGACGGTGAGGTGCGCTTCACGCTGACGGCGCTCATCCGGGCCAAACCGCTGGAGACGCTCCTGCGCGAGCAGGAGCTTCCCGCCGACCGGCGGATCGGCGTCTTCGACCGGAACGGCCGGCTGGTGGCGGGAAGCCCGCCGGACCCGCGGCCCGGCGGCGGCGCGGCGGCGGACCGGGCCGCCGCCGGCCGGGAAGCGGTCGTCCGCTCCGACCTCACCGGCTGGACGGTCGTCGCCGGGCGACGGACCGACGACCCGGCCTGGACGACGACCCACCGCCCGGTCATCCTGGCCGCGCTCGGCGGTCTGCTGGCGGTCGGTTGCGCCGGCGTGCTGGCCGCCGGGCGGATGCGCGCCCTGCGCCGGCAGCGCGAGGCGGCGCGGCTGATGGCCGAGCTGGAGACGGAACGCGCCGTGGCCAGCCGGCTGACCGACATCGCCGCCCACTTCCCCGGCATCATCTACCGCCGCGTGCTCAAGGACGGCGTCGTCGCCTATCCCTACGTCAGCGACTACCGCCACATCCTCGGCGACGGCGGCACCGCGCCCGCCGGCCTCGACGGCGAGGGCTTCGCCCGGGCCATCACCGCCCGCATGACGCCGGCCTCCCGCCAGCGCTGGACGGAGGCCATCCGGCGCTCCGCCGAGACGGGCGAGCCCTACGCCTGCGAACTGGAGATCACCGCCTCCGACGACCGCCGCCTCGTCCTGCGCAGCCTCGCCCACACGCGCCGGACGGCGGACGGCGCCGTGCTGTGGGACGGGCTCATCCTCGACGTCACCGCCGAGCGCGAGGCCGAGGCCCGCTCGCGGCTCAGCGACGAGCGCCTGCGCCAGGCGGTGGAGGCCGCCGATCTCGGCACCTTCGAGCTGGACCTCGCCAGCCGGCGCCTCATCTGGTCGCCGCGCTGCAAGGCCATGTTCGGCCTGCCGCCCGAGGCGGAGGTGACCGGCGGCGTCTTCCTGTCGCGCGTCCATCCCGACGACCAGGCGCTGGTCCGCGCCGCCGAGGCCGAAGCCCTGGCCCCGGACGGCCGCGGCGAGTACCGCGTCCGCTTCCGCGCGCTGTGGCCCGACGGCACGATGCGCTGGCTGGAGGCCCAGGGCCGGATGCTCGCCCGGGGCGAGGGCGCCGAAGCCCGGCCCGCCCGCCTGATCGGCACGGTGATGGACGTGACGGAGGCGCGCCGCGCCGAGCGCGCGGTCGCCGAGGCGCGCGACCGGGCGGAGGAGGCCAGCCGGTCCAAGTCCCGCTTCCTCGCCGCCGCCAGCCATGACCTGCGCCAGCCGCTCCAGGCCATGTTCCTGTTCGCCGAAGCCTTGCACCCGCATGTGGGCGACCCGGCGGGGCGCGAGAAGCTGATGCATCTGGAACGCGGGATGGACGCCCTCAAGGGCCTCCTGGACGGGCTCCTGGAGACCTCGCGCCTCGACGCCGGCCTCGTCGAGCCGGTGGTCGGGGACGTCCCCCTCGCCCCCCTGCTGGAGGAGGTCGCCGCGGCCTACGGCCCGGTGGCCAGGGGAAAGGGCCTCGCCCTGGAGATCGACGGGCGCAACCGGGCGGCGGGCGTCGTCGTCCGCAGCGACCGCAGGCTGCTGTTCCGCATGCTGGGCAACATCGTCGAGAACGCCATCCGCTACACCGCCGCGGGGGGCATCCGCATCGGCTGCGTCGGGACCGCGGGCGACGGCCGCGTGCATGTCGAGATCGCCGACAGCGGAATCGGCATTCCCGCCGACCATCTGGAGCGGATCTGGGACGAGTTCCACCAGGTCGGCAACCCCGAGCGCGACCGCCAGCGCGGGCTCGGTCTCGGGCTCGCCATCGTCCGCCGAATCGCCGACCTGCTGGACCATCCGGTGACCGTCCGCTCCGCCCCCGGCCGCGGATCGGTGTTCGGCGTGGCCCTGCAAGCCGGGACGCCCGTCGCGCCGGCGGCCCCGCCCCCCGCCGCCACCGCGGTCCCGGCGGAAGCGGAGGCAAAGGCGGAGTCCGCCGGCTTCGCCGTGGTTGTGGACGACGACGCCATCGTGCTGCTGGGCCTCAAGGCGATGTTCGAGGAGTGGGGCTACGACGTGCTGGTCGCCGGCTCGACGGCGGACGCGGTGGCGCAGCTCAAGGCATGCGGGCGCCGGCCGGACATACTGGTGGTCGATTACCGGCTGCGCGAAGGCCGGGTCGGGACCGAGGCGGTGGCCGCCGTCCGCGCCCTGTTCGGCGCCCCCATCCCCGGCATCCTGCTGACCGGCGAGATGGTGGCGGACTGCCGCCAGGACGCCGCCGCCCACGACCTGCGCGTCATCCACAAGCCGGTGACCCCCCGCCAGCTCCGCCAGGCGCTCCAGGGCCAGGCCGTTCCGGCGGAGTGATGCCGTCTCGAACGGGGTGGGCCGTCACGGCGGCCCGGCCGCCCGCCTCCGCAGCGGCCTCACGGGGGGCGGGGGGCGGAGACGGGCGGAGACGGCGGGCCTCAGTGCGACAGCAGCAGCGGCACCGGGCAGGTGCGCAGCACGTGGCGGGTGCCGCTGCCCCGGTGCAGGTAGGGGAAGCCGTAGTGGCCATGGGCGCCCATCACCAGCAGATCGGCCCCGGCGTCCATGGTGCGGGCGAGCAGCGCGTCCATGGCGCCGATGTCGGACACGGTGAAGTGGGTCTGGTCCGCCTTGATCCCATGCAGGGCCAGATGGTCCAGCAGCCCGATGCGCGGCGTGTCGGTTCCGCCGGCGGCGGCCCCCTGGGTCAGCACGGTGATGACCGTCACCTCGGTGGCGGACTGGAGGATCGGCAGGGAGTCGGCCACGGCGCGGGCGGCCTCGCGCTCGGCGTTCCAGGCGACGGCGACGCGCTGGCCGATGACCGGGAACTGGCCGGCGTAGGGGAGCACCAGAACCGGGCGGCCGGAGTTCAGCACCACTTGCTCGTTCATCTCTTCCGGCGCAGTGCCGTCGCCGGCCTCGCGGTCGTACTGGCCGAGGATGGTCAGGTCGGCGAAGCGCGACCAGATGATGGTCTCGCGGATGACGTGGTTGTACTCGCCGTGCCCCAGCCCGTGCCAGGCGCTGGCCAGGCCGGTGCCCTGGAGCTTGTCGCGGAACAGCTCCTCGCTGCGTGCCGAGGCGTGGGCGAGATGATCGCTGGAGCGCCGCGCGATGACGCTGGTGGCGTTGCGGTCGGGCTGGGCGAACAGGCCGCGCAGAAAGCCCCCCTGCTGCTTGGCCAGCGCCACCGCCGCATCCAGCCGCGCCTCCACGTGAGGGCTGGAGTCGAGGTGGACCAGGATGTGCTTGTAGGCCATGAACACTCCTCCCGTACGTCTTCTGCGGCCGGCCGGCATGCCCGGCGCCGCGTCGGCAATTCTTCAACGACTGCGCGCCGGAACGCCAGCACGAAAAACCGCCGCCGCCAGGGGCGGCGGCGGCGGGCCGGGCCGGAGGCCGGGGCGCGCCGCATCCCGCGGCGCCCCCGGTCGGGACGGTATTACTTCTTGACCAGCGCGCACTGGCTCTCGGCGAGCGGCAGGAACGCCTCCTCGGCCGGGATGGTGCGGACGATCTTGTAATAGTCCCACGGCCCCTTCGATTCCGCCGGGGTCTTCACCTGGGCCAGATACATGTCGTGCACCATGCGGCCGTCGTCGCGGATGCGGCCGTTGCGGGCGAAGAAGTCCTCGACCTTGGTCTCCTTCATCTTGGCGACCACCGTGTCGGTGTTGTCGGTGCCGGTGGCCTCGACCGCCTTGAAGTAGTGGATCAGCGACGAATAGACGCCGGCCTGCACCATGCTCGGCATCTTGCCGGTCTTGGCGTGGAAGCGCTTGGACCACTCGCGGGTCTTGTCGTCCATGTCCCAGTAGAAGCCGGTGGTCAGGTTCAGGCCCTTGGCGGTCTCCAGCCCGAGCGAGTGGATGTCGGTGATGAAGACCAGCAGGCCGGCCAGCTTCTGCCCGCCCTGGACGATGCCGAACTCGTTGGCCGCCTTGATGGCGTTGGTGGTGTCGGCGCCGGCGTTGGCCAGCCCGATCACCTCGGCCTTGGAGCTTTGGGCCTGGAGCAGGAAGGAGGAGAAATCGCTGGCCGGGAAGGGGTGCTTGACCGCGCCCAGGACCTTGCCGCCCGCCGCCTTCACCACCTTGCTGACGTCGTCCTGGAGATTCTGGCCGAAGGCGTAGTCGGCGGTCAGGAAGTACCAGCTCTTGCCGCCCTCCTCCACCATGGCGCGGCCGGTGCCGATGGCCATGGCGTAGGTGTCGTAGGTCCAGTGGATGCCGCTCTTGAAGCAATCCTGGTTGGTGATGCGCGAGGAGGCGGTGCCGGAGATCAGGCTGATCTTGTTGTTGGTCTTGGCGATCTCGTTGACGGCCAGGGCGACCGAGGTGGTCACCAGCTCGGCGAAGACGTCGACCTTCTCCACGTCCACCCATTCGCGCGCCTTGTTGGCGGCGATGTCGGCCTTGTTCTGGTGGTCGGCGGTCAGCAGGACGATCGGCTTGCCGGCGACCTTGCCGCCCACGTCCTCGATGGCCATCTGGGCCGCCGCGACCGCGCCGGCGCCGGCGAGGTCGGAATAGGTGCCGGACATGTCGGTCAGCAGGCCGATCTTGACGGCCCCGTCGGAGATCTCGGCCTGCGCGGCCCCGGCGGACAGGGCGCAGGCGGCCACACCATAAGCGAGCGGCTTCAGAAAACGCATGGGCTGCTTCCTCCTTCGGTCCGGGGCCGGCGGTCGGCTCGGCGGCCGGGGCCTGGCGGACCGGCTTGTCGTTGGGTTCGCGCCGCCTCCGGAACCGGCGGCGCCACGCGGCCGGCGGAGGTTAGCCGGGGAGCGTTACGGAACTTCGTCAACACTGTAGCCAATTGTAACAGGCCCCCCGGGTCGCGTAGGCTGGCGGCCGCACCGCAAACGAAGCAGAGGAGCGCCAGGGGCATGCCCCCGCAGGCCGAGGACACCGCCCCCGCCCAGGCCCGTGACGACGGGGCCGCCGCCCAACGGCGGCGCTTCGCGCTGCTTCAGAGCGGGCTGGACCAGATCAGCCAGGGCTTCACCATCTTCGACGGCGCGCTGCGCCTGGTCGGCTGGAACCGGGCCTTCTTCACGCTTCTGGACTTCCCGCCGGAGCTGGGACGGGTCGGCACCCCCTTCGCCGCCTTCATGCGCTACAACGCCGAACGCGGGGAATACGGCCCCGGCGACTCCGCCGAGCAGGTGGCGCGGCGCATCGAGGCGGCGCGGACCTTCGTTCCCCACGCCATGGAGCGCCAGCGGCCCAACGGCCGGATCATCGCCGTGCGCGGCACGCCGCTGCCGGGCGGCGGCTTCATCACCGTCTACACCGACGTCACCGAGCAGCGCTACCACGAGCGCCTGATCGAGACGCGCAACGAGGAGCTGGACCGGCGCGTGCGCGAGCGCACCGCGGCGCTGGAGGCGGCCAACCGGCAGCTCCGCCAGACCAGCGCCGACCGGGAGGCGATCGCCCAGGCGCTGGCCCGCTCGGAGGCGCGGCTGCGCCTGATCACCGACACCATCCCGGCGCTGATCGCCCATGTGGACCGGGAGCGCGTCTACCGCTTCGCCAACAAGGGCTACGCGGCGTGGTTCGGCCGCAGCAAGGAGGACATCCTCGGCCGCAGCGTCGCCGAGGTGACCGGCCCCAAGGTCTATCCCGTCATCGCCCGCCACCTGGACGAGGCCGAGACCGGGCGCACCGTCTCCTACGACTATGCGACCGAGAAGCCGGGGTGCGGGGTGCTGCACGCCCGCTCCACCGTGGTGCCGGAGATCGCCGAGGACGGCGGCGTGGTCGGCTTCTTCGTCCTGTCGTCGGACGTGACCGAGCAGAAGAAGACCGAGGCGGCGCTGATCCAGGCCCAGAAGATGGAGGCGGTGGGCAAGCTGACCGGCGGGCTGGCCCACGACTTCAACAACCTGCTGACCATCGTCCTCGGCAACCTCGCCGCCCTGGCCGAGCGGCTGGAGGGCCGGCCGGAGGCGGCCGAGTTCCTGGAGCCGGCCCGCCAGGCGGCCCGGCGCGGCGCCGACATCACGCGGCGCCTGCTCGCCTTCTCCCGCCGCCAGCCGCTGGAGCCGCGCCCGGTGGAGCTGACCCGGCTGGTCGCCGGCATGGCCGACCTGCTGCGCCGCTCGGTGCCGGACACGGTGGCCATCCGCATCGAGCGGCCGGAGGCCCCGGTGGTGGCCGAGGTCGACGCCCACCAGCTGGAGAACGCCCTGCTGAACCTCGCCCTCAACGCGCGGGACGCCATGCCCGAAGGCGGCGCGCTGACCTTCGCCACCGCCGCCGTCGCGCTCGACGCCGCGGCGGCGGCCGAGGCCGAGCTGCCGCCCGGCCGCTACGCCCGCATCCGCGTCGCCGACACCGGGACCGGCATGGACGAGGCGACGCTGGCCCGCGCCTTCGAGCCCTTCTTCACCAGCAAGGCGGCCGGGGTGGGCAGCGGGCTGGGGCTGTCGATGGTCCACGGCTTCGTCCACCAGTCGGGCGGGGCCATCCGCATCGCCAGCGCCCCCGGCGCCGGCACCACCGCGACC
>JAEZHQ010000294.1 GCA_023416455.1 Pseudomonadota bacterium
CGCCCGTCGCGGATGTCCAGGGACATGAGGCTATGAAGCTGGCCGTCGACCCGCATCGCGAAGCCGGGCTGCCCGTTGACCGCCAGCGGCAGCGCCTCCAGGCGGCGACCGTCCTTGCGCATCACCCCGATCAGGAAGCGGGCCACCCGGTCGGGGCCGACGACCGGGTTCAACGCCGCCCGCGCCTTGCCGCCGCCGTCCCCGATCAGGACGGCGTCGCCGGACAGCAGCGCGACCAAGTCGTCGTAACGCCCCTCGGCCACCGCCGCAAGGAAGGCGCGGGCAATCGCCAGGGACCGGGAACGCTCGGCCCGGTAGCGCGGCGGCCCGCCGATCCGGTCGCGCGCCCGCTTGTAGGCCTGCCGGCAGGCCATGGCGGACTTGCCGAGCATGCCCCCGATCTCCTCGAAGCCGAGGTCCATGGACTCGCGCAGCACATAGACGGCCCGCTGGTCCGGCGGGAGCCGCTCCAGGAGCAGCATGAAGGCGACCGAGAGGTCGCCCGCGGCCTCCGCCGCGGACGCGGCATCGTCCTCCCACGGCTCCAGCAGCGGTTCCGGCAACCATTCTCCCACATAGAATTCCCGCCGGACACGGGCGGACCGCAGCTGGTCGATGGCGAGACGGGTGACCATGGCCGTCAGGAAACCCTCCGGCGACCGCAAGGTCGCCGGATCGACACCGTGCCAGCGCAGGTAGCACTCCTGAACGATGTCCTCCGCATCGGCCACGCTGCCGACCATGCGGTAGGCGAGCGCGCGAAGGCGCCGCCGGTGGCGCTCGAACAGATCGAGCGCCCGACCGGCCTCGTCCGTTTGACCCGCCTCCGCGGATCCGGCTGAAAGCATCCTGGTCATGCCGGGGACAGCCTAGCGGCCGCGCCGCCTTCCGTCACGCGGCGACCGCCTCCCGGTAGGCGGCGATGCCGATCCGGTTCCAGGCGTTGATGGCGGCGACGCACATGGTGATCTCCGCCACCTGGGTGTCGGTGAAATGGGACCGCAATCCCTGGTGCAGCCGGTCGATGACGGCGGAGGGCGCGCCACGGGTCAGCGCCTCCGTCCAGGCCAGCGCCGCGCGCTCGCCCGGGGTGAAGGCGTCGCTGGTCGCCCAGGTCGCCAGCCACTCCAGACGCTCCGCGCTCTCCCCGTCACGGAGGGCTTCGTCGCTGTGCAGCGCGATGCAGAAATGGCAGCCGTTGATCTGCGAGGCGCGCAGATCGATGAGATGGATCAGGCCCCGGTCCAGGCCGCCGCCGGTCAGAAGGCCGTGCAGGGTCAGCAGGGGCTCCAGCAGAGCGGGGGTCTGGTTCCGGGGATGGAAACGCACGTCCATGGGCTTTCTCCGTATGGCGATGGATCATACCGGCGGCGCATGAACACGGAGCGCCGTCCGTATCACTCACCACAGGACGAGGCAGCCCATCTCCCGCGTGACTCCGATCCGGCGGAAAAGCGCCGGCCGGACGAAGGTGGGGCCGGGATGCCCGGTTGTGGGCAATCTGAAACCTATCGATTCCCATCCCGAGCGTCGCCGGGACCGCTCCACCCGTTCGGGTTGTCGCGCGCGCCGATCCTTTATCCCACGGCCCGAGCGCTCCGGCACGGGAGTGCCCACCGCCCATACGCCCGATCATCGCCCGGCCGGCCTTGCCCGGCGATGCGCTTTGATGGCGTGGGTGGTCCCTTCCTTTCCGGGGGAGAAGGGGGGCGCGGCCGCCCCCGCGGATCACGCCTTGTGGACCCCGGCGATGAATCGGTCGATTTCGCGCGCCAGTTCCGTGGACTGCCTGGCCACACCGGCGGCGGCGGCGAGGAGTTGGTCGGCGACGGCATCGGTGTCGCCCGCTCCGGCCCTGATCTCGCCCATGCCGCCGCTGACCTCGCGGGCGCCGTCGGCGGCCTGGAGGACGCTGCGGGCGATGTCGCGGGTGGCGGCGGACTGCTGGTCCACCGCCGCCGCGATGCCGGACGCGATGCGGCTGACCTGGGCGATGGTCTGGCTGATGCCCCTGACTGCCGCCACCGCCTCGCCCGTCGCGTCGCGGATGCCCTTGATCTGGCCAACGATGTCCTCGGTCGCGCGGGCGGTCTGGTTGGCCAGACTCTTGACCTCGCCGGCGACCACCGCGAAGCCCTTTCCGGCCTCGCCGGCGCGCGCCGCCTCGATGGTGGCGTTGAGCGCCAGCAGATTGGTCTGCCCGGCGATGTCGTTGATCAGGCCGACGACGGTGCCGATACGCTCCGCGCTGTCGGCCAGCACGACGACGGCCGCGTCGGCGCGCTTCACATCGGCCACCGCCGCCTCGGCGATGCGCGCGGACTCGCCCACCTGCTGCCCGATTTCCTCCACCGAGGCCGACAGCTCTTCGGTCGCGGCGGCGGCGGTCTGCACGTTGTCCGCGGCGGAGTGGGCGGAGAGCGTCATCCGCTCAGACCGCCCGTGGGTCTGCTCGGCGATGCCGGTGAGCGCGCGGGCGGTGGATTCGAGCTGTTGCGCGGCCGACGCCAGCGCCCCGGTCAGGCCGCCCGCCCGCTCCTCGAACCCGCGTTGCAGTTCGAGCAGGGTCGCGGTCCGCGCCTCCCTGGCGCGCCATTCCGCCTCCTGCTGGCGGCCCAGGTCGCGGGCCTGCACCAGCCCCTGCTTGAACACCCCGACCGCGCGGGCCATGGCGCCCGCCTCGTCCCTGCGGTCGGCACCGGGAATGGCGGCATCCAGATCGCCGGCGGCCAGCCGGTCCATGGTGGCGGTCAGCCCGGCGATCGGCCGGGCGATGCCGTCGCCCACCCGCCACGCCACCAGACCGCCGAGCAGGATGCAGCCCGCCCCGACCAGAACGGTCAGCAGGGTCAGCCGGTTGGCGTCGGCCATCACGCTGGCCCGCGGCGCGGCGACCAGGAAGGACCAGGCGCCTTCCGCGCCGGTGAAGCGCACCGGCGACAGACGCAGGTAATAGGGGGCGCCGGCCAGCGTGACGACGCCGTCGTAGGCCAACCCCCCGGCGATGGCGCGGCGCGCGTCCGCCGGCAGGTCGTCGGCGGTCCGGGACAGGCGGCCGGCGTCGGGATGGGCCACATAGACTCCGGCGCCGGTGAGCACCGCCGCATAGCCGTCGCCGTAGGGCTTCACCCGGCGGACCAGATCGGTCAGGCCGCTCAGCGTCAGATCGACGCCGGCGACGCCGATGACCCGGTCGCCGTCCTTCACCGGCGCGGCGGCGCTGGTCATCAGCGCCTTGGTCAAATCGTCCAGATAGGGTTCGGTCAGCACCGGCTTCCCGGCGGTGGCCGCGGCCCGGTAATATTCCTTCTCCTCCACGTCGGAGAAGGGGTAGCCCTCGCTGTCGTCGGCCTTGGGGCCGGGCAACCACAGCAGGCTCATCCGCCCGGTGCCGGGCAGGCCCAGGATTTCGCCGGCGCGCTCCAGCCCGGCGATCTCCCGGTCGCGGCCGTCGAACCCGTCGTCGGCCATGTCCACCCACACCCCGGCGTAGAGCGGACCGGCCGCCATCAAGCGGTTGAGATAGCGGTTGACGGTCTCCCGGCGCGGGGCGCCGGTGGAGCGCTCCACCTCCACCAGCGCGGCGGCGGAGCGGGCGTCAGCCAGTGCGGCGGAGATGTCGGCGGCCACGCGCGCGCCGTGATGGTCGGCGGTTTCGGCCACCAGGGTCATGACCGCCCGCTCCGCCGCCTCGCGCGACAGGAACAGGGAAACGGAGGTGACCGCCACTGCCCCTACGGCCAGGACGGCAGTCATGCCGATGATGATCTTTGTTCTGAAACGCCCCTTCATGCCACACCCTGCCCGAGCCGCCGTCCCGGATCAGGAACGGTCGGTCATCTTCGCACACCGGAAACCCGACGGCCACTTCCGCCAGAGATAATCATCCGCTGGTTAAACGGCGGACTCCCGGACCAACGGCCCATCCGCCAATCCCGCAACAGGGGCAAAGCCAGGGCAAGGACCACGTTGAAGCCGGCAGGGCGTCTGCAAAACCGTTGGAAGTTCTTGGTTTGCATCGTTGAGGCGTCCGATGCAGACAGCGTCTGTGCCCGGGGTTTTTCCCCTATTACCCAGAAGACTGTTAAATCAATGAAAAGATGGTGATCCGGGTGGGACTCGAACCCACGGCCACATGATTAAAAGTCAG
>JAEZHQ010000297.1 GCA_023416455.1 Pseudomonadota bacterium
GGAAGCGACCAGCGTGCCTTGGGTGATGGCGTAGAGTCCCGCCGGCGCGGAGGCGGGGGCGGAGGCCAGGGAACCGGTGAGCGTGTCGCCATTGACCAGCCCCAGACCGCCCACGCTGTATGTCAGGACCGGGTTCTCGGTGTTGACCGGCCGGCTGATGGGATTCGCCGTCACCACGATCGGGCGGGCGTTCACGATCAGCGTGCCGTCGACGTAGCTCACCGTGTAATTTGACAAGCCGTTGCCGGTGGCGCCGGACGCCGTGATCGCGTAGCCGCCCACCCCGGCGGTGACCGCCGTGCCGGCGCTGCCCAGCGTCACGCCGGTCACGCTGTCGCTGTTCTTCAGGCCGGCGGTGGTGTAGCCGGTCAGCGCCGCCGTGTCGCCGTAGGTCTTGCTCGCCCCGTCGGCGGTGATGGTCAGCGAGGCCGGAGTGACGGTCCGCGCGATGTCCCCGTAATAGAACACGCGGTAGGCGGTGCCCTTGTCGCTGGTGACCGTGGCGTTCGCGCCGGTCATCTCGATGGTGGCCGGTGTCGCCGAAACCGGGGTGGTCGCATCGACGGTGATCGTCCCGTTGATCAGGGACAGGCTGTCGTCCGCCTTGCCGAAGACATACGCGCCGGGGTCGCCCTGTGCGGTCACCGCGCTGATCCTGGCCGAGCTGCTGCCGTAGACCGAGGTCGCCGACAACGCCTTGACCCAGGTCACCGGGGCCATGCTGTAGAGAACCGGGTGGTAACCACCGCTCGGCGGCGCCCAGACGGTGTCGAAGTCCCAGCCGGTCGCTCCCGCCAAGAAGGACGCGGTGTCCTGGAACTGTGCCGTCGTCAGTCCGGTCACTCCCTCGATGGTGGATTGGGAGCCGGCGTGTTCGGTCGTCCCGGTGGCGGTGGTGTCGACGTAGGACGACGTGATTGTGCCGCTTACGTAATCACCGGCGAATCCGCCGACATGGGATGTGCCCGATACGGCCTTCGCCGCGTAGGACTGGGTGATGGTGCCGCTGTTCTGGCCGACAAGTCCGCCGACATTCATGCTGCCGGATACGGCGCCGCCGGTAGCATAGGATTGGAGAATGCTGCCCGTGTTCACGCCGACGAGACCGCCGACGCTGTTGCCGTCTCCCGTCACCTGTCCCGTGGCGTAGGACCGCGTGACGGTGCCATCGTCGTTAACACCGAGGAGGCCGCCGAAGTTCTCGCCGCTTCCCGTCACGCTTCCCGTGGCGTAGGACTCCGTGACGGTGCCGTAATTGCTGCCGGCCAGCCCCCCGACGTTGACGCCGCTTCCCGACACGGTTCCCGTGGCGTGGGACTGCGTGATGGTGCCGCCGGTCCAGCCGACGAGGCCCCCGATGGCCTCACCGTCTGCCGACACGCTTCCCGTGGCGTGGGATTGCGTGACGGTTTCCTGGTTCCAGCCGACGAGGCCGCCGACGTAGCGGCTTCCGATCACGCTTCCCGTGGCGTGGGACTCCGTAACGATGGCCGAGTTGAAGCCGGCCAGGCCACCGACATTGTCGGCCCCCGTCACGGTACCGGTGGCGTGGGACTGCGTGACGGTGCCGCTCTGGTGCCAGCCGACGAGGCCGCCGATGTTGTTGTCTCCCGACACGCTCCCCGTGGCGTAGGACTGCGAGACGCTGGCGGCGAGGTAGTTGTCGCCGACGAGGCCGCCGACGAAGCGGCTTCCCGTCACGCTTCCGGTGGCATAGGACTCCGTGATGTCGGCGGCGTTCCAGCCGACGAGGCCGCCGACGCTCTCGCCGGTTCCCGTCACCTGTCCCGTGGCGTGCGACAGCGTGACGATGTTCTGGTTCCAGCCGGCGAGGCCGCCGACATGCACGTCGCCCGACACGCTTCCCGTGGCGTAGGAGTCCGACACCGTGCCGGAGTGGTAGCCGAGGAGGCCGCCGATGCGCTCGCCGGTTCCCGTCACCTGTCCCGTGGCGTGGGAGAGCGTGACGGCGCCCTGGCTCCAGCCGACGAGGCCCCCCACATGGTTGTCTCCCGACACGCTTCCCGTGGCGTAGGACTGCGCGATGAGGGAAATGGCGGCGGTGGAGCCGATGAGGCCGCCGACCCTCTCGTTTCCCGTCACGCTTCCCCCAGCAACGTAGGCATGCGCCACGGTGCCGATGGTGGCTCCGGCAAGCCCGCCGACTCTGGTCTTGCCGGTCACGGCAGTGTCGACGAGGCCGATGTCGCGAAGGATGCTGCCGCTGTCGAGCAGCCCGAACAGGCCGACGTAATCGGTGTCGGGGGCGTCGATCGTCAGGTTGGAGATGCTGTTGCCCAGGCCGGTGAAGGTTCCGGTGAAACTGCCGGCCACCACCGCGGCGGTGTAGGTCGTTCCCGCCGCATCCAGGCTTTGCGCCAGCGCGTAGCGCCCCGACGGCCCGGTGGTCTCGATGTCGTCGAGCGCCGCCATGTCGTGGATCAGGGTGTAGGTCTGGAGCGCTCCCAGCTCCCCGATCTGCAGCGTGGCGTTGGCGCCCGACAGCGTCACCGATCCGGTGTTCGATCCGGCGCTGCCGAAGCTGTACCCTTTGCCCGCTCCATACTGAAGGACCAGCCCCGCCGCGCTTCCCGTCGCGGTGACCGGGGCGTCGACGGCGATGTCGCCGTCCGCGGCCAGGGTCAGCACGGTGTCGGCGGACCACGCCACCGGTGTGGCCACGGTGATGGTGCCGGCCTGGCTGCCGCCGGAGCCGGTGGACACGGTGACGTTGGCTGAGGCCAGGGCTGCCGTCAGGGTGGCGACACTGAGCACGCTGTCGTCGCCGCTGGCGGAGAACCCCGAAAGGCTGCCGTCCGCCGCGTCGGATATCGTCAGGTTGTAGGGGTCGAGCAGCAGCGTGCCGGTTCTTCCCGACGACGCCCTCAGGTCGGCGGTGCCGGTGAAGGACAGCACCGCCTTGCCCGACACCT
This sequence comes from Pseudomonadota bacterium, assembly GCA_023416455.1. Lineage (GTDB taxonomy): Bacteria > Pseudomonadota > Alphaproteobacteria > Azospirillales > Azospirillaceae > Azospirillum. Next base: position 2,934 of record JAEZHQ010000297.1, read on the forward strand.
CGGCGCTGCCGCCATTGCCGCCTGCGCCGGCGCCCCGCGCCGTGATCGCGCCAGCGAAGTCCGTGCGCTCGTCCGACCACACCACGACGCTGCCGCCATCCCCGGCGGCGCCGTCGGCCGACAGCCGCGCCCCGGCGGCGACCGCAGTCGTCTTCGCGTTCGCCACCTTGTCCTTGAGCGTCGTCCTGACCGCGTTCTTGCCGCCCTGGTAGTCGCCGCCGACCGCCACCGCGCCGCCGCGGCTGCCGGAAGCGTCCAGCGCGGCGGTGCCGGTCAGCGTCACCGCCGCGCCGGTCACCGCCACCGTGCCGCCCTTGCCCCCCGAGCCTTTGGCCGACAGCGAGCCGCTGACCGTGGCCTTGCCGCCGGACACCCGGACGTCGCCGCCCTGGACGGCGCCGGCCTCCGCCGTCCGGGTCGCTGTGATGCTTCCGCCCGCCTCGACCGTGCCGGTGTCTCCGGCCGTCAGGAAGATGCGCCCCCCCGCACTGGCGGTGCCGGTGGCGGCGATCACGCCGCCGGTGTTGCCGGCCAGGGCATAGACATTGCCGCCGTTGGCGCGGATCTCCGCCGCCGCCGCCGTGATCCGTCCGGAGGTCTTCGCCGCGGTGTCGGCCCCGCCGACCTTGACCTGGAACTTGCCGCCTCCGACCGCGCCGTCCCTCACCAGCACCTCGTAGCCGGCGGCGAGGCCCACGGTGCCGTCGGGGGCGGTGATGGTGCCGCTGTTGGCGACCTCGCGCGCGATCAGCGCCACGTCGCCGCCCAGCGCACCGATGGAGCCGGCGTTGGTCACCGTCGCCCTGGAGGTGCCGGAGAAGGTCTTGTCGCCGCCCTTCAGGAACGCCGCGTCCGGCAGGTCGAGGGTGGAGGCGGTGAAGGACCCGCCGGTGAGGACCTTTCCGGTCGGCCCGACCGCAACCCCGGCGGGGTTGACCAGATACACCGATCCGGTGGCCGTCAGGGAGCCGTCGATGCGCGACGGGATGTTGCCGGTGACCCGGTTCAGCGTCGCGCCGCCGCCGTTGTTGATGGCGACGCTGTTTCCCTTGCCGATGGAAAAGCTGTCCCAGTTGATGACGGCGTTACGGGAGGCCTGGTCGATGATGACGCTTGTGCCCGAGGGTGTGGCGATGGACACCGCCCCGGCGGAGACCGACGGACCGGACGGCAGGGATTGCGCGGCGCCCGGTGCTGCGGCGCTCGCCATCAGGGCGACGCTGGTCATCAGCCCCAGGGGCAGCCTGGCCGGGGATCGTCCGTTCCGGGATCGTTTGGAGGAGCGGAGCAGCGCGTTCCAGGACGCCGGGGCGGAAGGGGCGCCGTGGTGCGCCACCGCCTTCGGGATGCTGGCGGTCCCGGCCAGACACGTCATTCCGCTCACGCCTCCCCCCATGTCGCTTCACGTTGCTGGGCTCCGCCGACACGAACGGCCCCGGGCCGAACGCCGCGACGATGCGGGCGGACCCAGGAAGAGGTTGCAGCGCGTCGCGCCGGGTCACCCAGTGGTTATAGACCATACGGGGGGTAATCGATGGTGGGGCACCCCATGAACATGGGGGTACGCATGATCTCCGGGCGATCCGGCCGGCTTACCCCATGAACATGGGTGGAGGGCGGGCCGGCGCTCGAAAGGGGGTTGTTGGCGTGAAACGCGCCGATTATCGTCCGCGGCGGGTAGGTGCATTTCACGCATGATGGCGGCGGCGACAGCCGGCCCGCGCCATGCCGTTCGAGGATTGCAGAAGATCCATGGCAGCGCGCCCGACCGATGAATCGCGTTCCGGTTCCCGCCACGTCACGGTCGTTCTGGTCGAGGACGATCCGCCGACACGCGATCACCTGGCGGAGACTCTGGTCGCCGGGCGCGGCATCGAGCTTCTGGCGGCGGCCGAGACGCTGGCGGAGGCCCGTGCCGCCTGCGAACGTTTCCTTCCCACGGTTCTGATCACGGACCTGAGGTTGCCGGACGGCCATGGCGCCGATCTGATCCGCGAGGTGCGGGACCGTTACCCGGCCACCGAGATCATGGTGATTTCCGTGCTGGGCGACGAGGACAGCGTCGTGACGGCGATCCGCGCCGGGGCGTCGGGCTACATCCTCAAGGATTCCCAACCGGTGGACATGGTGGAGGCCGTTCACGGCCTGATCGAGGGCCGTTCGCCCATTTCGGCGTCCATCGCCCGCTACATCATCCGGCGGGTCCAGGACGGCTCGTTCAGCCCGGCGCGAAAGCCGACGCCGCTGCTGACACCGCGCGAGACCGACATCCTGTGGGGCATCGCCAAAGGCTTCACCTACAACGACATCGCCGACCGGCTGGGCCTGTCACGGCAGACGGTTCCCTCCTACATCAAGAACATTTACCGCAAGCTCGAGGTGAATTCGCGTTCCGAGGCGATCTTCGAAGCGATCGAGCGCAAGCTGATCCGGCTTGGAGAGTGACTCCGTGACCGCCGGCCTCGCGGAGTTCCGCCGCAACGGAACGGCGGCGGCGCCGCTGCGGCGGCGCATGGTCCTGATCCTCTTCTATCTGGCCGTACTCGCGGTGGGAATCGGCGCCCGCTTCTATCAATTGCCGCCGCCCGAAGGCGGCGTTCCCCTCGACCATGCCACGTTCCAGCCTTTGGCGGACCTCGACCGGCCGGCGGACGTCGCCGAAACCACCGTTTCCCTGCCCCACAGCATGGCGGTGCCCGGCGCCGGCCGGTTCGGTGGCGGCCTCTACCGCCTGGAATTCCATCATCATCCCGACGCCGCCGAGCCATGGTCCGTGCTGGTTTCCCGCTATTCCGGCCGAATCATCTTGCGCGTCAACGGCGTCCTGCTCCACGACAGCGAGTGGAGGCATTCGGGGCTGATCGTCAACCTGATCTGGTCGGAAATCATCCCGATTCCGGAGCCGGTGCTGAAGGATGGGGTCAACACCCTGGAAATCCGCAAGGTGATGCCGTTCGGCAGGACAAGTTATCTCGGCAGCATCCACGCCGGACCGGATGGCCTGCTGCGGCCGGTATACCAGTGGCACAATTTTCTTCTGGTCACGCTGCCCCAGCTTCTGTTCGCCTGGCAGCTCGCCTTTGGGCTGCTGCTGGTGATCGTCTGGGCCGCCCGACCTTCCGAATTATCCTACATCCTGTTCGCCGGCATTCTGTTCTTCAACTCCTGCGGCAATCTCGCCTTCTTGCTGCCGGAATCGCTCCTCCCGTCCACGGTCACGCGGCTGTCGAACCTGTCCTTCGCCTGGGCGGCGGCGCTGCTGCTTCCGTTCGCCCTCAGTTTCGTCGGCCGCCGGTTGCCGCCCGCCCTTCTTCTGCTTGCCGCGCTGCCGTTCGGAACGACCGCCGGGTTCTTCCTCCTGCCTCCCGAGTGGCTCCTGGTCCTGGTCTGGTCCTTCGCGGTGCCGACCGCCGTGACGCTGATGGGTGCCGCCATCGCTGTGCTTGTCCACGCCGCGATCCGGCACCGAAACCACGCGGCCCATGTGATCCTGGGCGCCACGCTGCTGGCCCTGGTGATGATCGTCCATCAGGTGGTGATCCTGTACGGCGGCACGGGGGAGCCTCTGTTCATCAGCCCCTTTTCCATCCCCGTGCTGACGGTGCTGAGCGTCATCAGCTCCGTCCTGATGTGGCGTTTCGCGGCGGCGCTCAACGCGGTGGATCAGTTCAACGCCAAGCTGCGCCGGGAAATCGCCGACGCGGAGGCGGCGCTGCGCGTCAGCCTGACCCGAGAGCAGGCCCAGGAGAAAGCCATCGCGCTGGAAGGCGAGCGCTCGCGCCTGACCCGTGATCTGCACGACGGCCTTGCCGGCCAATTGGTGTCGATGGTGGCGCTCAGCGGCCGGACGGGCGCCAATGCCCGCGACCTGGGCTCCGCGGCGCGGCGGGCGCTGGCCGACCTGCGTCTGGTCATCGCCTCGATGGCCGAGGTCGGCGACGATCCTGGTATGATGCTGGCGAATTTTCGCGATCACATCGAACCCCAGCTTCGCGCCCTCGGCATTGCCCTGGACTGGCGGATGCACGTCCTGCCGGAGGCGTCCGGCTGGTCGTCGTCAACCGTGCTCGAGCTGTTCCGGCTGCTTCAGGAGGCGACCATGAACGCCGCCCAGCATTCCGGAGCCGATCGGGTGACCATGGAAATCCAGCCGACGGTGGATGGGGTGCGCGTGGTGGTCGCCGACCAAGGGTGCGGCGGCGCGACCGACCGTCCGGGCGGCTATGGCCTTTCCAACATGCGGCGGCGGGCCCGGACCATCGGTGCCCGCCTCGCCATCGACTCCGGCGCGGGCGGAACCTCCGTCATTCTGGAACTGCCCTGGCTGAACCGCGCCGGGTTTCCCGGAGGCCATTTGGCTTGATTCCTACCGGCGGCGCATGAGCACTTCCATTGAGCGCCGCCGGTAAATCCCGACAGATCAATGCCATAGCATTGATCGCGATGGTGATACGGACGACGCCTTCAGGCGCCGTCCGTTTCACACCGCCCTGGCGACGTCCTCGGTTTGAGCATAGGAGCGCGCTTCGGCCCCGGCGGACGGAATATTGCCGATGGGTTCGAGCAGGCGGCGGTGGTTGAACAAGCCGACCCTTTCCAAGGTGGCGAACTCGGCGGCCTCCAGGGTCCGCCATGGTCCGCGGCGCCGGATCACCTCGGTCTTGGAAAGGCCGTCCCCAAGCCGGAATAAGAAAAAGCCTTGGAACCGTTGGGCTCCAAGGCTTCTCCACCCGATCCGGAACTGGTCGGAGCGACAGGATTTGAACCTGTTGCATAGGGGGAGGGCTACAGGATTGGAGCGGCTGGATTTCCGCAGGAATCCTTGATTATCAACGTGTCTAATGCAGTCCGGTGTTGACATTGAGCGCCACGCCAAGCCACAGTTTGCCATCCACCGTTGACAGGATGTTGACAGACGATGGCCGAACGCCTGACCACCGAAGCCGCCGTGAAGCGGATCGCCCTGCCCGCTGGCAAGCGCCAACTTGTCGTTTTCGACACGGAGATCCGAGGGTTCGGGGTCCGCGTCGTGGAGGGTGGTACGAAGAGCTATGTCCTCGATTACCGGATTGCCGGGAAGCAGCGTCGGCTCACCATCGGCCGGATCGGAGAGTGGACGCTTTCCGCCGCCCGGGACCGGGCGGCCGAGCTGCGCCGGGAAATCGACAAGGGCCGGGACCCGCTGGATCCGATCTTCGCCATCGAGCGGGTCTACACCTTCAGGGATGCATGGGACCGCTACGAAAAGGACTACCTGCCGAAGCTGGCGCAACGGGTGCAGAAGAACGTCAAGAGCCGCATCGAGCGACACGTCCTGCCGGAGATCGGCGCCAAGGCGGTGAAGGACGTGAACTTCGGCGACGTGGAGAAAATCCACCACGTCATCGAAGCCAAATACGAGGCGAACCGCACCGTCGAGACGATCACCCGGATCTTCAATCTGGCTGTCAAATGGGGCTGGATTGAGCGGAACCCGGCGAAGGGCATCGAGAAGCACGATGAACAGCCGCGGCAGGACTACCTCGAACCGGACGAGATCCGCCGGTTGCTGGAAGTGCTGGAGGAGGAAACCAGCGTCCAGGCGGACATTGCCAAGGTGCTTCTTCTGACCGGCGCCCGGTTCGGCGAGGTGGCCCGGATGCGCTGGGGCCAACTCAACCTCCACACCGGCATCTGGACCAAGCCAGCCGCGACCACGAAGCAGCGGCGCATGCATCGCGTGCCGCTTTCCGCTGCGGTGCTGGACGTCATCAAGGCGCGCAAGGCCGGGGCCAGCGAGTGGGTGTTCCCCAATCCCGAGACCGGCGAGCCATTCACCCACATTCGGAAGACCTGGGCGGCTGCGTGCAAAGCGGCGAAGGTCCGACAGGTGCGCATCCACGACACACGGCATAGCTTCGCCTCTCTCCTCGCGTCTGGCGGCGCATCCCTTCAGGTCGTGGGCAACATGCTCGGGCACACCGTGGCGCAGACCACCCAGCGCTATGCCCACCTCTACGACGATGCCCTGAAGACCGCCGCGGAGACGGTGGCGACGAATGTGGTGCCACTCCGGAAGAAGAAAGGTGCATAATGCCAAAAATACTTTCTGAGGACTTTATTGAAGCCGTTGATTGGCTCTCAAAAAATGCTACTGATGAAACATCGCGAAGCGTCTTTTCCGATGTTCACATGAAATATATGCTTTCTGACATAGATGTCCCCAGCGAAATTCCCTTGCCAGAAAAACGCCGTGGCCGCCGCCCACTATCGGCCGCAACATGGGCCGAGCGCAGGAAGAACGTATCGAATCTCGAAGAGGTTTGCGCAGAGTTCGGCGGTTCGATAAGGGGTGCGTTGCAGGCACGGGCAGAGCGGCAAGCTGGTCCCGACGCGACGAAGGAGGAGGTGGATCGCATTCACAATCAGTTGATCGAGGCGCACTATCGAGCGAAACGCCAAGCCTGATAGTAGATAAATTCCAGAGAATTTCCCTAGCAGTAGTTTTTACGGCCGCAATATTCTAGCCATTCACAGTTGACAAGGCTTGGCGCAACAGTAACCGCATTGGACAACCCCAATGCTGGACCTGTCGCCCATGGCCGAAACATCCCATAACCTGCTTGGCGAATACGTCAGCAAAGACGCTCTTGCCGCCGAGCTTCAGTGCTCGGAGCGCACCATCAACCGCATGATGAACGAACCGGACGGGCTGCCGCATGTGCGGCTGCGCGGCCGGGTCATGTTCAGCGTTGCTTCGGTCCGGCGCTGGATCGCCGCGAAGGAAACCCAGCGCAACCCGATCCGCCGGCGGGCCGGGGGTGCGCGGTGAGCCACGCCACCCCGATGTCGCGTGCCGAGCTACTGGACACGGCTGCGATCACCCACCCGCATCTCCGTCCCCTCGTCCTGGCTGCCTCGGACCATCGCGTCTGCTTGATCACCGTCCCACAGCGTGCTGGTCGCTTCGACTCGCCCCCTGCCGGGCGCCCGTTCGTGCTTATCGTCGGCGACGACCTGTTCGAGACGTTGGGGCCGGCCGCGTTCCACTCCAAGTCGTTGCGCCGGGTGCTGGCGCGGGCGTCCCACGTTGGCATCAACGCGGCCGATACCGGCTCCCCCATCTACCCCAATGCAGCCGGAATCGCTGCCGGTGGCGGGAACGTCGTCATCATCGAGTGCCGCCCGGAAACCGAACGGGCCTGGCTCGCCTTCGTGCGGCGCCGCGCACCGGCTGCGGCCGTCTTCATAAGCACGCCGAATGCTGCCTCCTACCCGCCTGGTGCTGCCGGCGCCTGGGCGCGGCGGCCGGCGGAGACGGAGATGCCCAAGGCTACGGACGCGCCATGGCTGGCGGCCCGGATCGCGATGCTGACGGAGCGCGGGCATGCGCACCTCCTTTGGGCTGTCCCGGGCGACCAGCCGCCAGCCGAGGTGCTGGCCGGGCCGGTCCTGACGGCATCCTTCCTGATCGATGCCGGCTGCGCCTCGGACGCGCTGAACGACCCGGCGCTGACCGTCTACCTGGACCAGCGCGTCCCCCTCGTGTTCGCGTGCGAGCGCGAGGATGACCGGCGGACGATCGTCGGCCGGCGAGCGACCTTCACTGCGCGTGGTTACCACCTGTGGACGAGCACAGGAACGGGAAGGGCCTGACCATGGCGGATCCCTTCCAGGTGGATGCCACACCGCGGGTCCCGGCGGCCCTCCACCCCTTGCTGAACGAGCGGCGCTTCGTCGTGTGGCGGTGGGAGGAGCGGGACGGCAAACGGACCAAGGTTCCCTACCGCCCCGGCGGCCGGCGCGCCCATGCGTCCACCAGCGACCCCGCGACCTGGGGTACGTTCCAGGACGCCGCCGCGTCCGCCCCTCCTCTCAGCGAGGGCGGCATTGGCCTGGTGCTGACCGACCACCCGACGCTGTGCGCCTTCGACCTGGATGATTGCCGTGACCCGGTGACCGGGCAGCTTGCGCCATGGGCGAATCACTTGGTGGACGCCGCCGGCTCTTACACTGAGGTGACGCCGTCCGGGACCGGGTTGCGGATAATCGGCACCGTGTCGGAGGGCGTGCCCGCGGAGCACAGCAAACGCCCAACCGAATCGGGCGGGTCCATCGAGGTGTACCGGCGGGCGACCCGCTACATCACCCTGAGCTTCGACGCGGTGCCCGGCACTGAGGACCGCCTCGCCGACGTGGGCGCGCTGGTCGACGTGGTGCAAGCGCTCTACGGCGGCGCCAACAAGCCCGCGCCCTCCGGGGCAGTCGACATGTCCGCCACGTCCTTCGAGGACATCGAGACGGCTGTCGTAGCCCTGCCCAATGAACTGCGCGAGTGCATCGAGATCGGCGTGCCGCAGGGCGGACGATCGGGTGCGTTCCTGTGGGCCGTGTGCGAGTTGGCGGAACGGGGCTGGCTTGCCGGCGACATCATCGCGGCGCTCGACGCCAACCCCGCCGGCATCGCCGAAAAGTACGACGGACGCCTCGCGGCCGAAGTCGCCCGGGTGTTCGGGAAATGGAAAGCCGACCACCCCGACGCGGCAGACGAGTTCGACGTCATCGAATCGCTGGTGGGAGAACCGGCGCACGCGGACGTCTTCCCCGCCCTGTCTCTGGCTGACTGCCTTGCCGCCCAGCAACAGCCGGCGCGCTGGCGCATCGAGAGGTGGCTGCCGGAAAGCGGCTTGGTCGTAATCTTCGGCCCGTCCAACGCCTTCAAAAGCTTCATCGCCATCGACATGGCCCTGTGCATCGCCAACGGCATGCCCTGGCACGGACACCGTATCGCTCAAGGCCCGGTCCTGTATCTGGCTCTGGAGGGTGGTGCTGGCGTCGTGCGGCAGCGCGTCCCCGGCTGGCACCGGCACCACAACCGGCTGGATGCCGACCCGCCGTTCCGGGTCATTACCGTCCCGGTCACCTTGTCCAAAGCCGCCGACGCGGAAAAGCTCCGCCGCACCGCCGACGCATGCTTCGGCGAACCGCCGGCCCTCATCTGCGTTGACGTCTTAAAGCGCAGCATGAGAGGCTGTTGCCGAATTCCGGGTGATAACCGCTCTGGCAGTTTCCGGCCTGGCATAGCGGCCTGACGGCCTCCTCTCAGGCTGCTTTTCGGCTCTTTTCCCCGCTGTTTCCCGCGTTTTCGGCGCG
>JAEZHQ010000333.1 GCA_023416455.1 Pseudomonadota bacterium
CACCACGCTCGACGAGTACCGCAAGCACATCGAGAAGGACGCGGCGCTTGCCCGCCGCTTCCAGCCCGTCTTCGTGCCCGAGCCGACGGTGGAGGACACCATCTCCATCCTGCGCGGCCTGAAGGAGAAGTACGAGGTCCACCACGGCGTGCGCATCACCGACGGCGCCATCGTCGCCGCGGCGACCCTGTCCAACCGCTACATCACCGACCGCTTCCTGCCCGACAAGGCCATCGACCTCGTGGACGAGGCGGCCTCGCGCCTGCGCATGGCGGTGGACAGCAAGCCCGAGGCGATCGACGAGCTGGACCGCCGGATCATCCAGCTGAAGATCGAGCGCGAGGCGCTGAAGCGCGAGTCCGACGACGCCTCGCGCAGCCGCCTTGCCAACCTGGAGCAGGAGCTGGCCGACCTGGAGCAGGAATCGGCCACGATGACCGCCAAGTGGCAGGCGGAGAAGGACCAGATCCAGGGCGCCCAGAAGATCAAGGAGGATCTGGAGCGTGCCCGCACCGAGCTGGATCAGGTCCAGCGCGACGGCAACTGGACGCGGGCCGGCGAGCTGGCCTACGGGGTCATCCCGGCCCTGGAGAAGGCGCTGAAGGCGGCCGAGGAGCACGCCGCCAACCGCATGCTGAACGAGGAGGTGCGCGACAGCGACATCGCCAGCGTGGTCAGCCGCTGGACCGGCGTGCCGGTGGACAAGATGCTGGCCGGCGAGCGCGAGAAGCTGCTGGCCATGGAGACCCGGCTGAAGACCCGGGTCATCGGCCAGGACGAGGCCATCGTGGCCGTGTCCAACGCCATCCGCCGCGCCCGCGCCGGGTTGCAGGACCCGAACCGGCCCATCGGCTCCTTCCTGTTCCTCGGCCCCACCGGCGTCGGCAAGACCGAGCTGACCAAGGCGCTGGCCGAGTTCCTGTTCGACGACGAGACCGCCATGGTCCGGCTCGACATGTCGGAATACATGGAGAAGCATTCGGTCGCCCGCATGATCGGCGCGCCGCCGGGCTATGTCGGCTATGAGGAGGGCGGGGCGCTGACCGAGGCGGTGCGCCGCCGGCCCTATCAGGTCGTCCTGTTCGACGAGATGGAGAAGGCCCACCCCGACGTCTTCAACGTGCTGCTCCAGGTGCTCGACGACGGGCGGCTGACCGACGGGCAGGGGCGGACCGTGGACTTCCGCAACGTGGTCATCATCATGACCTCGAACCTCGGTTCCGAGCTGCTGGCGAGCCAGCCGGAAGGGCAGGACAGCACCGCCGTGCGCGACGAGGTGATGGAGGTGGTGCGGGCGCATTTCCGGCCGGAGTTCCTGAACCGGCTGGACGAGATCCTGCTGTTCCACCGGCTGGACCGCAGCCACATGGGCGGCATCGTGACCATCCAGCTGCGGCGCCTGCAACGGATGCTGGCCGACCGCGACATCACGCTGGAGGTGGACGAGGCCGCCACGCGCTGGCTGGCCGAGGCCGGCTACGATCCCGTCTACGGCGCCCGCCCGCTGAAGCGGGTGATCCAGCGCGCGTTGCAGAACCCGCTCGCCACCCTGATCCTGGAAGGCCGCATCGCCGACGGCCAGACGGTCCGGGTCGGGGCGGAGGGCGGCGAGCTGACCATCGACGGCCTGCCCATCTCGGCCCACGCGCACGCCGCCGCGCCGGCCACCGCTCGCTGATCCCGGGGCGTTGATCCCGGGGCGTGGCACGGCGCTCCGCCGCCCGGAGCGCTACGCCACGAACTCCCGGGCCACCGCGGCGAAGTGGCAGGAGGCCGCCGCCACCACCAGCGCGTGCCACAGGGCGGTGTGGTAGGGCAGGTTCTCCCGGGTATGGATCACCGCGCCGACGGTGTAGATGATGCCGCCCGCCCCCAGCAGCAGCAGGGTGGCGGGCGCCATCGATTCCAGCAGCGGCCCGGCCACCGACAGGATGGCCCAGCCCAGCGCCAGATACAGCGCGAAGCCCAGCCGCTCGAAGCGGCGGGGAAAGGCCAGCTTGAGCCCGACCCCGCCCAGCGCCACCGTCCACACCGTGGTGCACAGCGCGACCCCGGTGCCGCCGGCCAGCCGGTTGAGGGTGAAGGGCGTGTAGCTGCCGGCGATCATCACGAAGATCATGGCGTGGTCGATCCGCCGCAGCATCTCCTTCAGCCGGCCCGGCCGGCTCAGGTGATAGGCCGCCGAGGCGGCCAGCATGCCGACCAGCCCGGCGCCGTAGGCGGCGAGCGACAGCCGCTCGACGGCCGGGGCGTGCGCGGTCAGGGCGGCCGACAGCAGCCAGGACGCGCCGGCCAGACCGGCGGTCAGCCCCAGCGCGTGGACGAGCGCGTCCGCCGCGCGTTCGCCGGCGGTGCAGACCGGGGCATCGACGGGGTCCTCCTGCGCCATGCCCCGAGCCTGCCGGAAAGCGGCGGCGAAGGAAACCCCCGGCCGTCGGGGTAACCCGGCTTGGCACGGCGGTGCGGCAACGCTCCGGACCCCTGTTCTGCACGCGCTTTGCCTGTGTTTTGCACACGGTTCCACCGTTCAAATCGATTCCGATTTTCCGTGATCCGCTCTATGGTCGGCGGCCCACGGAGGGCTTCCGGATGAACAGCACACGACGATCGAGCCTGGCGGCGGGCGCGCGCGACACGCTGCCCATGGTGATCGGCTCGGCTCCCTTCGGCGTCATCTACGGCACGCTGGTGGCGGCGAGCCCGCTGGCCCCCTGGCAGGGGCAGATGATGTCGCTCACCGTCTACGCCGGCTCCAGCCAGTTCATCGCGCTTGGGCTGGTGGCCGGGCACGCCGGGCTGGCGGTGATCTGGCTGACCACCTTCATCGTCAACCTGCGGCACCTGCTCTACGCCGCGGCCCTGCTGCCCCACGTCACCCACCTGCCGGCGCGCTGGCGCTGGCTGCTCGGCTTCCTGCTCACCGACGAGACCTTCGCGGTGATGAGCGGCCACTACGCCCGCCATCCGCAGTCGCCGCTCGGCCACTGGTACTTCCTGGGGTCGGCGCTGGCCATGTACGCCAACTGGCAGCTCTGGACCCTGGCCGGGCTGCTGTTCGGCGCCGCCTTTCCGGAGCTGCGCTCGCTCGGCCTCGACTTCGCCATGGTCGCCACCTTCATCGCCATCGTGGTGCCGCAGCTGGCCAGCCTGCCGCGGCTGGCGGCGGCGCTGGCGGCGGGGGGCATCGCCCTGCTGGGCCGCGGGCTGCCCTACCAGCTCGGCCTGATGGCGGCGGTGCTGGTCGGGGTGGCCGTCGGGCTGGCGCTGACCCGCTGGCGCGCGCGGGCGCTCGCCGCGGGGGAGGCGGCGCCGTGACTCACACGGTCATGATCCTCGGCATGGCGGCGGTGACGGTGTTCCTCAAGGCCGCCCTGTTCGTCCTCGGCAACCGCGTGGCCTTCCCGCCGCTGGTGAAGGAGGCGCTCGGCTTCGTGCCGGTGACGGTGCTGACCGCGATCATCGTGCCGATGGCGCTGGCCCCGGGCGGCGGGGAGCTGGAGCTGAGCTGGCGGAACCCGCAGCTGGCGGGGGCGGTCGCCGCGGTGCTGGTCTGCGTGGCGACCGGCCGGCAGCTTCTGACCATCGTCGCCGGACTGGCCGTCTTCTTCGGCTGGCAGGCCGGACTTCCCGGCTGATGCCACAAACTGTGCATGGCCGTCCCGGCGCGCCGCGGTGGCGCGCCGGGACGGCCATCCTGTATGGTGCGCGGCGTCGAAAGGGTTAACCCACGGGGATCGAAGACGATGACACGCCGCCTGCGTTTCCTCCCCCTGTCCCTGGCCGTCACGGGCGTGCTTCTGGTTGCCGCCTGCGACACGCGCGACCGGCTTTCCCGGCCGCCGGTCGTCCAGACGGCGCCGGCCGCCACCGGGCCGAGCCTGGAGCCGGTCCATGGCGCGTGGGAGACGGACAAGGCCACGGCCCTGCGGGCGAAGCCGTCCGACAGCGCGCCGGTGGTGGCGTCGCTGCCCCCCGGCCAGCCGCTGAAGGCGCTGGGCCGCGCCCGCGGCACCGACTGGATCGCCGTGCAGAGCGGCGGCTCCACCGCCTATGTGCGCCTCCACCTGCTGCGCCTGCGCGGCACGGAGCCGCGCACCACCCGCGGCGCCACGACGACCCTGGCCAAGCCGGCGGACAACGCCGGCCCCGCCATCAAGGCGGCGCCGCGCCGCAGCATCGAGGCCGCGCCGATCACCGCCCCCTAGTATCGCCGCAGCACCGCCCCGCAACGCCGGCGCCGCGGCCGGGCGGCGGTGGGAAGGGAGGCTGGGATGCGCCGGCGGCCATTGCGGACCGCGCGGGCTTGCCTAGGTTAGGGCTGCCGTCCCCGCCACCGCCCCATCTGGTCCCCACTTATGCGCCGAAGCCGATCCGCCAGCCCCGCCCCGTCCTTTCCCGTGGGGGCCTCCAGCACGGGGGAGATGGCGGCGCTGCGCTCGCTCCTTCCCTACCTGTGGCCGCGCGACTCGGTGGAGATGCGGCTGCGCGTGGTGCTGGCCCTGGTCCTCCTGGTCGGGGCGAAGGCGGCCAACGTCTGGGTGCCCCTCTTCTACAAGCAGGCGGTGGACGCGCTGGCCCCGGCCGAGAGCGGGGCGGCGGTGGCGATCCCGCTCGGCCTGATCGTCGCCTACGGGCTGGCGCGCGTGATGTCGCTGGTCTTCGCCGAGCTGCGCGACGCCGTCTTCGCCAAGGTCGCCCAGCGCACCATCCGCCGGGTGGCGCTGTCGGTGTTTCGCCATCTGCACGGCCTGTCGCTGCGCTTCCACCTGGAGCGGCAGACCGGCGGGCTGACCCGGTCGCTGGAGCGCGGCACGCGGGCCATCGAGGCGCTGCTGCGCTACGCGCTCTTCTCCATCGTGCCGACCCTGGTGGAGATCGCGCTCGTCTGCGTGATCCTGTGGCGGATGTTCAACGGCTGGTTCGCGCTGGCCACCTTCCTCACGGTGGCCGGCTACATCGCCTACACCTTCTTCGTGTCGGAATGGCGCATCAAGTTCCGCCGCGTGATGAACGACACCGACAGCATGGCCAACACCAAGGCCATCGACAGCCTGCTCAATTACGAGACGGTCAAGTATTTCGGCAACGAGGAGCACGAGGCCCGCCGCTACGACGCGGCGCTGGCCTCCTACGAGAAGGCCGCGGTGAAGAGCCAGCAGAGCCTGTCCCTGCTCAACATCGGCCAGTCCGGGATCATCTCGCTGGGGCTGGCGGTGGTCATGGGCATGGCGGCGCACGGCATCGTGTCGGGCACGATGACGCTGGGCGACTTCGTCCTCGTCAACACCTACCTGCTCCAGCTCTACCAGCCGCTGAACTTCTTCGGCGTCGTCTACCGCGAGATCAAGCAGGCGCTGACCGACATCGAGTCCATGGTCAAGCTCCTCTCCGTGGACCGCGAGGTGGCCGACGCCCCCGGCGCCGTCCCGCTCGCCGTCACCGGCGGCGAGGTCCGGTTCGAGGGGGTGGAGTTCGGCTACGACCCGCGCCGCCCGATCCTGAAGGGCGTCAGCTTCACCGTCCCGGCGGGCCGGACGGTCGCCATCGTCGGCCCCTCGGGCGCCGGCAAGTCGACCATCAGCCGGCTGCTGTTCCGCTTCTACGACGTGTCGGGGGGCCGCATCCTGATCGACGGGCAGGACCTGCGCGCGGTGACCCAGGCGTCGTTGCGCGCGTCGCTGGGCATCGTCCCGCAGGACACGGTTCTGTTCAACGACAGCGTTTACTACAACATCGCCTACGGCCGACCCGGCGCCACCCCGGAGGAGGTGGAGCGGGCGGCGCGGCTGGCCCACATCCACGATTTCGTGACGGCGCTGCCCGACGGCTACCGGACCACCGTGGGCGAGCGCGGCCTGAAGCTGTCCGGCGGCGAGAAGCAGCGCGTGGCCATCGCCCGCACCATCCTGAAGGATCCGGGGATCCTGCTGTTCGACGAGGCGACCAGCGCGCTCGACACCCACACGGAGCGGGAGATCCAGGCCAACCTGCGCGAGGTCAGCCGCGGGCGCACCACGCTGGTCATCGCCCACCGCCTGTCCACGGTGATCGACGCCGACGAGATCCTGGTGCTGGAGGCCGGCCGCATCATCGAGCGCGGGCGCCACGCCGACCTGCTGGCCAGCGGCGGCGCCTACGCCGCGCTGTGGGCGCGCCAGCAGGAATCCGCCCAGGGGCCGGAGCCGGTCCCCGAGGTGCTCGCCCCCACCTGAGGCCGGCCGGCCGTTGCGGCCGGGCGCGCGGGGGGCCTCGACCCGGGCGCCCGTCCCGGACCCTTGGTCCGCGGGCGGCTTCGCGCGTCAAATCGATTCCGATTTTCCGCGATCCGCTCTAGGGTCGGGGCCATGACCACCGCAGCCCCTACCCCCGCCGCGCTCGCCGAAGCGGTGCGCCGCGGCGACCGCCGTGCGCTTGCCCGCGCCATCACGCTGATCGAATCGACCCGTCCCGACCACCGGGCCCAGGCCGACGCGCTGATGGAGGCGCTGCTTCCGCACACCGGCAATTCGGTCCGCATCGGCATCTCCGGCGTGCCGGGAGTCGGCAAGTCGACCTTCATCGAAGCCTTCGGGATGCACGTCATCGGGCTCGGCCACAAGATGGCGGTGCTCGCCATCGACCCCACGTCGCAGCGCACCGGCGGCTCCATCCTCGGCGACAAGACGCGCATGGTCGAGCTGTCGCGCGACCCCGGCGCCTTCATCCGCCCGTCGCCGGCCGGCGCCACGCTGGGCGGCGTCGCCCGCCGCACCCGCGAGGCCATGCTGCTCTGCGAGGCCGCCGGCTTCGACGTGATCGTGGTGGAGACGGTGGGCGTCGGCCAGTCGGAGACGGCGGTGGCCGACATGGTGGACCTCTTCCTCCTGCTCCTGCTGCCGGCCGGCGGCGACGAGTTGCAGGGCATCAAGAAGGGCATCGTCGAGCTGGCCGACCTCGTGGTCGTCAACAAGGCCGACGGCGACCTCGCCGCCACCGCGCGCCACACGGTCGCCGACTACCGGCACGCGCTGATGCTGCTGCGCCACGGCGACTGGCGGGTGCCGGTGCTGAGCTGCTCGGCCGTCCACAAGACCGGGATCGACGCGGTGTGGGCCACCATCGGCGAGCACCGCGCCGCCATGGAGGCGTCGGGCGCCCGCGCCCGGCGCCGCAGCGAGCAGGCCCGCGCCTGGCTGTGGAGCGAGATCCGCGAGACGCTGGTCGATGCCTTCCGGGGGCACCCGGCGGTGCGGGCCGAGCTGGCGGCGCTGGAACAGCGGGTCACCGAGGGCGCCGTCACCCCGGCCGCCGCGGCCCGCCGGCTGCTGGAGAAGTTCCTCGACCGGCCGGTGGGGTAGGGCGCCGATGTTGCAGCGCAACATTCCTGTTGCGCCGCCCGTTTCCCGTGCATAAGGTGCATGCCATGGGAAAGGGGCGCCTCTTTGGGCGTTTGGGCGCAGGTTTCGCCCGCAGTCTCCCGGGAT
This sequence comes from Pseudomonadota bacterium, assembly GCA_023416455.1. Taxonomy (GTDB): domain Bacteria; phylum Pseudomonadota; class Alphaproteobacteria; order Azospirillales; family Azospirillaceae; genus Azospirillum. Next base: position 7,464 of record JAEZHQ010000333.1, read on the forward strand.
GACCGCCGGAGTTGGCCTTTCCGATCCATCCTCCGCGTCGTTTCGTTTTCGGGAGACATTGGGCATGACCGCCAATTTTCTGGGGATTTTCGGGCAGGCCGGTTCGCTGGCCAGGAGCAACGCCGAGTCCCAGGCCGCCCGCACGGCCCGCGTCGCCGGCGTGGTGCAGGAGGGCTATCGCCGCTGGTTCGACGGCGTGACCGCCAGCGTCGGCGAGACCACCCGTCTCGTGGGCGAGCTGGGCAAGGTCCGCAGCCCCGCCGACCTCGCCGCCTTGCAGCGGGAATGGCTGAACCTCACCCAGGCCCGGGCCGCCGACCAGATCCAGGCGTTCCTGGACGTCTCCTCCCGGCTTGCCGCCGAGGTGACCGCGGTTGCCGCTCCGGCTCCGACGCCGGCTCCGGCTCCGGCCTCGACCCCGACGCCGGCCGCCGCTCCGGCCGCCAAGGCCCCGGCGCCGGCCCCCAAGGCGGTGCCGGTTGCGGCGCCGGTCCAGGCGGCCCCGGCCGCCGAGTCGAAGCCGGCGCCGAAGCCGGCCGCGAAGAAGGCCGCTTCGGCCGCCAAGGCCCCGGCGCCGGCTCCCAAGGCGCTTGCGGCCCCCAAGGCTGCCGAGGTGGTTGCGGCCCCCAAGGCCGCCGAGGCCCCAGCCGCCGCCCCGAAAGCCGAGGAGCCGAAGGCCGAAGCCCCGAAGGCCGAAGCCGCCCCCGCGCCGGCCGCCGCCGCTCCGGCCGCCGCTCCGGCGGAGGCGCCCAAGGCCGCCGCTTCTGCGGCCGAGTAGGCGTCGCGGCAGGCCGCATCGACCGGGCGCGTCCCCGTCTCTTCCTTCCTTGACGGGTGCGCGCCTGTTCGACTATAACGCGGCCTCCTTCGGGCGGGATGCTGCCCGGACCCGGGTTTCATTCGCTTTAATAAAGGAACAGTCCGATGGCACGTCGGTGCTCCGTGACCGGCAAGGGCACGCAGTTTGGCAACAACGTCAGCCACGCCAACAACAAGACCCGCCGCCGTTTCCAGCCGAACCTGCAGGAAACCTCGCTGCTGAGC
>JAEZHQ010000346.1 GCA_023416455.1 Pseudomonadota bacterium
CTGCCACACCGCCCCCGCGGCCATGGCCGGCCGGCGGCTGGTCGCCCCGGCCACCCCCGAGGCGGTCGCCGCCGTGGTGGAGGCGGGCGACCTCGCCCCCCGGGTGCCGGCCTACGCCGGCCTCGACGCCTACCGCGCCGGCGGCGGCTACCGGCTGCTCGACGACTGCCTGTCCGGCCGGCGCGACCGCATGGCGGTGATCGCCGCGCTTGAGGATTCCAGCCTGCGCGGCATGGGCGGAGCCGGCTTCCCGCTCGGCCGCAAGTGGCGCTTCGTGCTGGGCGAGCCGGCGCCCCGACTGATGGCGGTCAACGCCGACGAGGGCGAGCCCGGCACCTTCAAGGACCGCCATCATCTGGAGACCGACCCGCACGGCGTCCTGGAGGGTGCGCTGATCGGGGCCTGGGCCGTCGAGGCGAGCGACATCTACTTCTACCTGCGCGACGAGTACCCGCATATCCACGCCATCCTGCACGCCGAGATCGCGGCGCTGGAGGCGGCCGGTCTCAGCCCGCACACCCGCATCCATCTGCGCCGGGGGGCCGGCGCCTACATCTGCGGCGAGGAATCGGCGATGCTGGAGAGCATCGAGGGCAAGCGCGGCTATCCGCGCTCCAAGCCGCCCTTCCCCTCGCAGGTCGGGCTGTTCGGACGGCCCACCCTGGTCAACAACGTGGAAAGCCTCTACTGGGTGCGCGACGTGCTGGAGAAGGGGGCGGACTGGTGGACCAGCCACGGCCGCCGCGGGCGGCGCGGCCTGCGCAGCTTCTCGGTCTCCGGCCGGGTCCGCGAGCCGGGGGTCAAGCTGGCCCCGGCCGGCATCACGCTGCGCGAGCTGGTCGAGGAGTTCTGCGGCGGCATGGCCGAGGGGCACCGGCTCAAGGGCTACCTGCCGGGCGGGGCGTCGGGCGGCATCCTGCCGGCCGGCCTCGCCGACCTGCCGCTCGACTTCGGGCAGCTGGAGCAGCACGGCTGCTTCATCGGCTCGGCCGCCATCATCGTGCTGTCGGACCGCGACGATCTGCGCGCCGTGGCGGCGAACCTGCTGCGCTTCTTCGAGGACGAGAGCTGCGGGCAGTGCACGCCCTGCCGGGTCGGCACCGAGAAGGCGGTGGCCCTCCTGGAGCGGCCGGTCTGGGACCGGGCGCTGCTGACCGAACTGGCCGACGCCATGGGCGACGCTTCCATCTGTGGGCTGGGGCAGGCGGCCATGAATCCCGTCCGCAGCATCCTGCGCCATTTCCCGGAGGACGCGGCATGAACGGCCCCATCCGCTTCACCATCGACGGCCGTGCCGTCGAGGCCGGCCACGGCGAGACGCTGTGGCAGGTGGCCCAGCGCCACGGAATCGCCATCCCGCACGTCTGCCATTCCGCCAAGCCGGGCTACCGGCCCGACGGCAACTGCCGCACCTGCCTGGTGGAGGTCGAGGGGGAGCGCACGCTGGCCGCCTCCTGCCTGCGCCATCCCACGCCGGGCATGACCGTGCACACCGCCAGCCGGCGCGCCGCCCACGCCCGCCGCACCGTGTTCGAGCTGCTGCTGGCCGACCAGCCGGACCAGCCCCCCGGGGGCGAGCCCACCTTCCGCCGCTGGGCCGATGCGGTCGGGGTGGAGGCCAGCCGCTTCCCGCCGCGGGAGCGCGCACCGGCGCCCGACCGCAGCCACCCGGCCATGGCGGTCAATCTCGACGCCTGCATCCATTGCGGCCTGTGCGTGCGCGGCTGCCGCGAGGTCCAGGCCAACGACGTCATCGGCATGGCCTACCGCGGCCACGGCGCCAAGGTCGTGTTCGATTTCGACGATCCCATGGGGGACAGCAGCTGCGTGGGCTGCGGCGAGTGCGTGCAGGCCTGCCCGACCGGCGCGCTGCTGCCGGCCACCCTGGCCGACGGCGCCCGGCCGGAGCGCTGGGTGGACAGCGTGTGCCCCTATTGCGGGGTGGGCTGCCAGCTCAGCTTCGGCGTCGAGGGCGGGCGGATCGTCGCGGTGGAGGGCCGCGACGGGCCGGCCAACCACAACCGGCTGTGCGTGAAGGGCCGCTTCGGCTTCGACTACATCCACCACCCGCAGCGGCTGACCCGGCCGCTGATCCGCCGGGAAGGCGCGCCCAAGACGATGGAGGTCGATCCGGCCGCCCCCTGGACCCACTTCCGCGAAGCCTCGTGGGAGGAGGCGCTGGCGGTCGCCGCCCGCGGGCTGGCCACCATCCGCGACACCCACGGCGGGGCGGCGCTGGCCGGCTTCGGCTCGGCCAAGGGCTCCAACGAGGAGGCCTACCTGTTCCAGAAGCTGGTGCGCACCGGCTTCGGCACCAACAACGTGGACCACTGCACGCGGCTGTGCCACGCCTCCTCGGTGGCGGCGCTCATGGAGGGCATCGGCTCGGCGGCGGTGACCGCCCCCTTCACCGCGGTCGCCGACTCCGAGGTCATCGTCGTCATCGGCGCCAACCCCACGGAGAACCACCCGGTCGCCGCCACCTTCTTCAAGCAGGCGGTGCGGCGCGGCGCCAAGCTGGTGGTCATGGACCCGCGCGGCCAGGCGCTGAAGCGCTTTGCCACCCACATGCTCCAGTTCACGCCCGGCCGCGACGTGGCCATGCTGAACGCGCTGCTGCACGTGATCGTCGAGGAGGGGCTGGTCGACCGCGGCTTCGTCGCCAGCCGCACCCGCGACTTCGAGCGGCTGGCCGCCCATGTGAAGGACTTCAGCCCGGAGGCCATGGCCCCGCTGTGCGGGATCGACGCCGCGACGCTGCGGGCGGTGGCCCGGCTCTACGCCACCTCCCGGGCCTCCATCATCTTCTGGGGGATGGGCGTGTCGCAGCACGCCCACGGCACCGACAACGCCCGCTGCCTGATCGCCCTGGCCCTGGTCACCGGCCAGATCGGGCGGCCGGGCACCGGCCTGCACCCGCTGCGCGGCCAGAACAACGTGCAGGGCGCATCGGACGCCGGGCTGATCCCCATGATGCTGCCCGACTACCGCCCGGTCGACGACGCGGCGCCGCGCGCCTCCTTCGAGGCGCTGTGGGCCGCGCCGCTGGACCCCCGGCGCGGCCTGACCGTGGTCGAGATCCTGGACGCGGCCTGCGCCGGCCTGGTCAAGGGGATGTACGTCATGGGCGAGAACCCGGCCATGTCCGACCCCGACGCCGCCCACGCCCGCGAAGCGCTGGCGCGGCTCGACCATCTGGTGGTGCAGGACATCTTCCTCACCGAGACCGCCTGCTTTGCCGACGTCGTGCTGCCGGCCTCGGCCTGGCCGGAGAAGACCGGCACGGTGACCAACACCAACCGGCAGGTCCAGATGGGCCGCCCCGCCCTGGATCCGCCCGGCGAGGCCCGGCCCGACCTCGACATCATCGTCGCGCTCGCCCACCGGCTGGGGCTGGGCTGGGACTACACGCATCCCCGCGACGTGTTCGCGGAGATGGCGCGCGCCATGCCCTCCCTCGCCAACATCAGCTGGGACCGGCTGGAGCGGGACGGGGCGGTGACCTACCCCTGCGACCGGCCGGACGAGCCGGGCCGGGCCATCGTCTTCGACGACCGCTTCCCGACCGCCGACGGGCGCGGGCGGCTGGTGCCGGCCGGGCTGATCGACCCGGCGGAGCTGCCGGACGCCGAGTTCCCCATGGTGCTCAGCACCGGCCGCCAGCTGGAGCACTGGCACACCGGCTCGATGACCCGGCGGGCCAGCGTGCTCGACCGGCTGGAGCCGGAAGCGGTCGCCTATCTCGCCCCGGAGGATCTGGCGCGGCTCGGCGTGGCCCCCGGCGGGCGTCTGCGCGTGACGACGCGGCGCGGCTCGGTCGAGCTGGCGGCGCGGGCCGATCCGGCGATGGCGCCGGGGATGCTGTTCCTGCCCTTCGCCTACCGCGAGGCGGCGGCGAACCTGCTCACCAACCCCGTGCTCGACCCCTTCGGGAAGATCCCGGAGTTCAAGCACTGCGCCGCCCGGGTGGAGGCGGC